>JAIOQI010000028.1 GCA_021413445.1 Alphaproteobacteria bacterium
CTATGAAGGGAAATACGACGCGGCAGCCAAGACCTACACCCTGACGCTGACGCAGAACACCCCGGCGACCGCCGACCAGCCGGCCAGCGAAAAGCAGCCGCTGCACATTCCCGTCGCCGTCGGCCTGATCGGCCAGAGCGGTAAGGATGTCGCGACAGGCCTCCTGCACCTCAAGCAGAAGACGGAGACTTTCGTGTTCAACAACGTCAGCGGCCCGGTTGTGCCTTCCATCCTGCGCGGTTTCTCGGCGCCGGTGAAAATCACCACTCAGCCGTCGGACGAGGAGCTGATCTTCCGCATGGCGCACGATTCCGACCCCTTCAACAAATACGAAGCGGCGGAGCGCCTGATGCTGAAAACCATCCACGGCCTGATAAAGGACCACGGCGATAAAAAACCGCTCGCCCTGCGTCAGGATTTCCTGGACGCCTATGCCGTCAACCTTGCCAATGCGACCGACGGCGACCAGGCTTTTGCCGCGCGCATGCTGGCGCTGCCGGCCGGCAGCATCGTCATTCAGGGCCTGAAAACCGTTGATCCCGATGCGGTCGAGGCGGCGACGGAGTTCCTGCGCACGAAGCTGGCCGAAACCTTCAAGGGCGACCTTGAGCGGATTTACAAGGAAACGGCCTCTCCGGCAGGGGAAGCCTATAATGTCGATCCCGCACAGGTCGGCCGGCGTGAGCTGCACAATACCAGCCTGTCCTTCCTCCGCACCCTGGCGACGCCGGAAGTTTCCGCCGTTGCCGAGCGGCAGTACAAGCAGTCCGCGAACATGACGGAAAAACTGGCCGGCCTGTCCGTGCTCAGCCGCATGGCGGGGGATGCCGGGGCGACAGCGCTGGAGGAATTCTACCAGCAATACAAGGACAACCCGAACATCGTGAACAAGTGGCTGCGCCTGCAGGCCGCCATTGAGTCCGGTGATGTCATCGGGCGTCTTGAGCAACTGATGAAGCACGAGGCCTTCGACATGACCAACCCGAACAAGGTTTCCGCAGTGGTCGGCGGCTTTGTCGGCGGCAACCCGACCGCCTTCCACAAGAAGGACGGCTCCGGTTACAAGTTCGTGGCCGATGTCGTGATCGAGCTGAACTCCGTCAACCCGAAAACCGGCGCCCGGCTTGTCACCATGCTGACCCAGTTCAAGCGCTATGACGATGAACGCCAGGCGCTGATGGTCGCGGAACTGAAGCGCATCATGGAAACGCCGAACCTGGGAACTTCGATCAGGGAACTGGCTGGCCAGGCGCTGGCGACGGCAAAACCGGAAAACGGCGCAGGGCCGAAGCCCGGACAAGTGGCAAAGCCGAAGTAGGGTTTACTTCCTGAGCGCCTTGACCTCGGCCCTCAGGTCCTCCACGGACTTGGTGAGCGCCTCAATCTGCGCCTGCTGCTCATGGATGAGCTTGTCGTGGCCGTTGAACATCGCGACGATCTCCTGGATCGCCTTGACGATGGGGGCGATGATTTCCGAATAGTTGAGCTCGTAGGTTCCTATCTTGTCCTTTTGGCGCAAGACCATGCTGGTCTTAAGGTCGCCAAGGGTTTTTTCTACTTCCTGGGCGATGAAGCCGTAACTCGTGCGTCCGTCATCACCCGCCTTGAACAAGTAGGAAACAGGGCGCAGCTTTTTGATGAAGTCGAGGCCGAGATCACTATCCTTGATGTCTTTCTTCAGGCGCAAGTCCGAGAGGGAGGCGTAATGCCCTGCATGCACGGTGGGGCTGGCGGCGGTGCCGACGGCGCCGCTGGTGTCGGCGGGGAGGTTGCCGGAGGCGGCGCCGATAAAGACATCCGTGATGGAGAAGTTACCGATCTGGACGGTGTTGGAGGATACCACAGCCGCGCCATATCCAATCGCAGTGACGTTCGTCAGGTGGTTGTTTGCAAGGCCGGTTCCGGCGCCGAGGAAGGTGTTCTGGCAGCCTGTATTCTTGCCGATATTGCCTGCCTGATAACCAAGCGATGTGTTGTCGAATCCAAAAGCAAGGCAATTAGGGGCAGTACCCGTACCCGTACCCGAGTTGTCCTCCAGTGCCCTATACCCTATCGCTGTGTTACGGGCGCCGGTCATGTTTGAAAACAACGCCCCTTCACCCATGGCCGTGTTGCCGTCGCCGTTTTTGTTCAGCATCAGCGCTCTATGCCCGACGGCGGTGTTATTCAGGCCGCTATTATTCGCCTCGGTAACGGTGTCGCCGCCAAACAGTGCCTGATAACCGACGGCCGTATTGCCGGTTGCTCGCCCTGTTGTCCTATTATCAGCATGAAGCATAGCTTGAAAGCCGACAGCAGTGCTTTCGCTGTTCGCCTTGTTGGAATTCAGCGCGTTCACCCCAACCACCGTGTTCTGGATGCCAGTCGTATTGGCCTGCAAAGCCCACACCCCAACCGCCGTGTTGCTGCCGCCACTGGTGTTGTAGCTCAGCGCGCTCATGCCGACTGCGGTGTTGTAGTTGCCGCTGCTGTTGAAATACAGCGCAGCCCGGCCTGTTGCTGTATTGTAGTTGCCATTATTATTGGTGTACAGCGCCTGAGCGCCAATTGCGGTGTTTTGCTGGCCAGTAGTATTAGTAAAGAGCGCTCCGGCTCCATTTGCCGTGTTGTCAGTACCGCCGGTGTTGAGTTTCATGGACTCCGCCCCGGTCGCCGTGTTGCGGGCGCCAAAGCCGTTGGTGACCAGCGCATCAGCCCCGACTGCGGTGTTATAGGAACCGGTAGTGTTGGCAGTTAACGCCCTTGCGCCGGTTGCCGTGTTCCAGAAGCCGCCGGTATTTGCAAGCAGCGCGCTGTGCCCGATGGCGGTGTTATTCATGCCGCTATTTCCCCCCATCGACGAACCCTGCAGAGAGTAGGCGCCGACGGCGGTGTTGTAGGTGGGGGCATCGCCTGTTGAGTTGTCGGCATAAAACATGGCCCGATACCCGATGGCGGTGCTTTCACTCTTTTCTGTGTTGGAAAACAGCGCGTACATCCCGTTCGCTGTGTTGAAGTTGCCGGTGGTATTGTTGTTCAGCGCATAAGTTCCGGTTGCCGTGTTTTCGTAGCCGTAGGTATTGCCCCTCAACGCAAACATCCCGAGCGCCGTATTGGCATAGCCGGACACGCTGTCGGTCCAGTCCATATCGCTGTTGCCGTCATTGCCGGTATTGGCATACAGGGCCTGATAACCGATCGCCGTGTTGCGGCTGCCGGCCTGGTTGGAAAATAGCGCCTGTGAACCTGTCGCCGTGTTGTATTTGCCGTAGATGTTGGAAAACTGAGTCTGCCACCCGACTGCCGTATTGTTGCTGCCGGTATTACCGGTGCCGTCCAGGCCCATGTAGCTGCCGCCGCCGCCTATGTAATTGGACTTCAGCGCGTCGTTGCCAATCGCGGTGTTGCCGCTGCCGGTGGTGTTGGCAGTGAGGGCGTTAATCCCGACACCGGTATTATTGGCGCCGGTATTGATAATACCTGAGTTGAAACCGAGAAACACTTTAGTCGGTGTCGTGGAATTTACCGGCCAGTCGCTGATGCCATCAGTCAATTCATCGATATTTTCCGCCCCGCCGCCGCCGCCGGCGGAGATGTTGTCGAGGGTATGACGGACATAGTCGTCAAAATGGACGGTGGAAGCACTGGCCTCCGAATAGATCCGGTCGCCGAAGGTGGTGTCGGGTGCGACCAGGTCGCAGTTGTCACCCTCCGGCGTGCCGACGGCGGGGCAGGGTATGGGAAAGTTTTTCCCCTCGGCGGTGATCCCGCCATAGCCGTCCTTGCCCGTGCTGACGATAACAAAGGGGATATTGTTGCCCATCGCCGTGCCGCTGTTGTCGAGTAGCGTGATCTTGCCGTTGGCGGCGATATAGGGGGTGACGGTGACGCTGTCCGCCAGGTTTTCCGACACGGCATAGATGAAGCGGCGGCCCCAGCTGTCATTGGCCATTTCATTGGAAAGCCCCAGCGTCTTGACCGGGACCATGCCGACGCGCACCGTGCCGCCGGCGGGGATCGGGGCGCAGACGGTGCCGTTCAGGACCGGCGAGGCCGAGAGGCAAGTGAGAGTGGGATTGTCCTCCGCGCCAAAATTCGGGTCGCTTGGCGCGGCGTATAGCGAGGCCGGCGCCGGCAGGCGGGCATTCGCGTTCTTGGCCTGAAACCTGACCATCGCCGCCTGGATTTCCTTCAGACGCTCCTGGGTGGTGTCGCGATACTCCTTGTAGATGACGACCTTGTAGGCGCCCAGCGCACCGGCGACCATCACGCCGATGATCGCCATGACAAGCGATAATTCGATCAGGGTAAAACCGCGGGGGGGAGATAAATGCTTATCAGACGATGAAAAAAACTTTCTGCGCAAAAAACTTATCATAATTCTACACCCTTAAATGAAGTGACCCCTACTTACAGGATACCGGAAAGTAATTAAAAACACTTTAAACAATTTTCTAGGTATTTTAGGCAGTTGGGCTCCAAAAACATCTTACCCATTGAAAACACTTGTTTTTATGGTGGAGTATGGGCTTGCCATCTGAGCAAAAATTTCCTGCACATATAGCGGGACACGCGTTGTGTATTCCCCCGTTGCCGTAGTGCCGAAAATCATTTACAAATATCATTCTGAAGTGGGGATGCGTCCAGCGTCTTGCTTTGCTAATGGCAATTCCCTTCCAGGGGTTGCTGCTTTTAATAACGAACATCCAGGAGATACTTAATATGCCCAGCGGTACAGTAAAATGGTTCAACAACAAAAAAGGTTTTGGTTTCATCGTTCCCGATGCGGGCGGACAGGATGTGTTCGTGCATATTTCCGCCGTTGAAAAATCGGGCATGAGAGCCTTGGACGAAGGCCAGAAGGTCGGCTACGAGCTCGCGCCGGATCGCGAAGGCCGCATGACCGCCGTTAATCTCACGGCTGCGTAAGTATCATACTGAACGAAAAGCCCCTGGAATTTCTCCGGGGGCTTTTTCTTTTGGCGGGGCATCATGCTGAGTTATCAACATATCTATCATGCCGGGAATTTTGCCGATGTGCAGAAGCACGCCGTGCTGGTCAAGCTGCTGCAGGTTCTCGCGCTGAAGCCGCAGAAATTTTGCGTCATGGATACCCACGCGGGCCGGGGGCTGTATGATTTAAGCAGCGCGGAAGCGCAAAAAATCGGCGAATTTCAATGGGGCATCATGCCTTTCTGGGCTTCCCGGGCGGGGCAAAAATCACCGATTGCCGATTACCTGAAAATCGTGGAGCATTTCAATGACGGCGACGAGCTGAAATCCTATCCCGGCTCCGCGAAAATCGCCCAGCACCTGATGCGCAAAACCGACAGCCTGATCCTTATCGAAAGGCACCCCGGAGAATTCGCCGAGCTGCAAAACGCCTTTCAGGGCGCAGGCAACGCCAAGCTCGAACAGAAAGACGGGTTCCAGTATCTCGTCAGCAAGGTACCCTTTGTCGAGCGGCGCGGGCTGGTGCTGGTCGATCCCAGCTATGAGATAAAATCTGAATATAGCGAACTGCCCAAACAGCTCCTGCAAGCCTGGAAAAAATGGCCGCAGGGCCAGTTCATGATCTGGTACCCGATGCTCGGCGCGGGCCTGCACCGGCAGATGCTGACGGCGCTGCGCCGCTCCGGCATCAAGGATATGCTGGTCAGCGAAATCCGCCTCGACGCCCTGCCGCCGGAATCCTTCGGCATGTACGGCTCCGGGCTGGTCATCATCAACCCGCCCTTCGGGTTTGAAACGGCGTTGCATGAGCTGACGCAGTATATCGCGCAACACCTGCCGGTGAAAGCCGCCGGCAAGGTTTATTGGCTCGACAACCAGAAAATCAATCCGGAAACCGGGATGCTGGAAGACTGACGGTTATTGCGTTTTCTTGTTGAGGACGGCGCTGTAAATAACGGCCGCTGCGGCTTTGCCGCCGAGCTGCGTCAATTGCTGGTGCGCCTGCTCGAGGATTTTCTTGTCGGGGAATTCGTCGAAGAACCGGACGGTCTGGCTCTCGGCGCCGCTTTTCAGGTTGCGGGCGATCTGGGTGTAGATGCGGGCATTGAAGTTGAAAATCTCCGTCAGGCAGTAGCCGGCGGCGGCTTTTTCCGCCGTGAACACGATTTCGTCCGGCGCGGTCAGCTGCCAGCCGGACTTGACGACGGGGGCAGGCGCCGTCTTTTCCCGGAGGAAATTGGCAATGCCATCCCTGCCGTTGCTTTTGGCCAGATCCTCCGGCCTGTTGCCCCTGTTGTCGCGGATATTGGCGTCGGCGCCGCAGGCGACGAGCGCTTTCACGCTGGGGAATTTGCTGTAGTCGGCGGCGCAATGCAGGGCAGTCTGGCCCCGGTCGTCCACGGTATTGATGTTGGCGCCCTTTTTAACCAGCAGGGGGATGACGGTCTCTTTGTCGCTGTAAGCGGCGGCATAGTGCAGCGCCGTCCAGCTGTAGTTATTCGGGTTATGGATGTTGATGTTGCTCCCGGACTGGAGGAGTATGTCGACGATGTCTTCCCGGCCCCCGCTGCAGGCGTGCATGAGCGGCGTTTTTCTGCTCTTATCGGCGGCATTGACATCGGCGCCTTTTGCGATCAGCAACTGGACCGTCTGGGACAGGCTGCTGCAGATGGCATAGACAAGCGGTGTGTTCCCTTCGGAATCTTTGCCGTTGATGTCGGCACCCTCGGCCAGCAAACGCTCTATTTCAGACAGCTTGCCGGCGCTGCAGGCTTTCCGCAGCTTGTTATTCAGTTTTTCCTGTTTGCTGGCGAAGAGTCCCATAACAACTTCCTATTGTAACGGTTTTTTATTGAGGACAGCGCCGTGAATAGACGCCGGGTCGGCTTTGCCGCCCTGTTTGGCGAGCATCTGGTAGGCGTTTTCGAGGATGGTCTTGTCGGGAAACTCGTCAAAGAACCGGATCGCCTGGCTTTCGGCGTTGGTCTTCAGATTACGGGCGATGCAGTTGTAGATGCGGGAAGTGAAGTTGAAGATTTCCGTCAGGCAATACCCCGTGCCGGTTTTTTCCGAGGTGAAGGCTATTTCATCCGGGGCGGTCAGTTTCCAGCCTGGCGCGGCGGCAGGAACGGCGGGGATTGCGGCTTGGTCCCGCAGGAAATCGGCGACGCCGGGATAATATTTCCTGGCCACGGATTCCGGCTTGTTCCCGTAGTTGTCCAGGGCGTGCGCATCGGCGCCTTTTTCCAGCAGCAGCTTGACGGTGCTGAAATTTCCGCCGCTGGCCGCCCAGTGCAGGGGAGTCTTGCCCGTATCCATCTTTGCGTGGATGTCAGCGCCCTTCTCAAGGAGGGCAAGCACGATGTTGTCCCATCCGCGCTCCGCTGCCTGATGCAGGGCGGTTACGTCACTATTGGTCTTTGCCTTGATGTCAAGGTCGAAGTCCCGTTGTTCCAGGAGCATCTCGGTCACTTTTCTTTCGCCCTGGCGGATGGCCGTTATCAGCAGCGTTCTGCCCTCGCTGTCGCGTGCGGAGGTCTTGGCGCCCTTATCTATCAGCAGGCGGACGGTGTTGACATGGCCGTTGCTGGCGGCCATGAGGAGGGGCGTTTTTCCGTCAGAGCGCATCTCGGTGTCAGCGCCTTCAGCCAGCAGTTGTTCGACTTTGGTCAGCTTGCCGTTGTAGCAGGCCGTCCAAAGTTTGTTATTCAGTCGCTGCTGTTTGCTGGGAAACAAGCCCATGAGCGTTCCTCAAATTGATTCTGTAATTGGATGACCATTCTAAATAGCTGTTATGCAAATATCAAGGGTAATATGTGAAAAGTAATTACCATAAAAATCACCCGGCTTTTCATTTTTCCAACGACTCTGTATAAGATGAGGGCCGCATTCAAACAGCAGAGAAGGGCATCAATACAATGGATAAGGGCATTGCCACCGCCTATCACTATACGCCTGCCGAGGGATGGACTTCCGGCAACCTTGATTTTTTCACCGTGCCGCAAAAACAATTCACCGCCGGAGAGCACGACATCTGGCGCACGCTCTACAAGCGCCAGTTGGAGGTTTTGCCCGGCCGCGCCATCGGCATGTTCATGGACTCGCTATCGACGCTGGGCATCAACCAGGACCGCATTCCCTCCCTTGACGAGGTGAACGAAATTCTGATGAAGCGCACGGGCTGGCAGGTGGTGCCGGTGCCGGGGCTGATACCGGATGAGCCATTCTTTGAATTGCTCGCCAACCGCCGCTTTCCCTGCGGCAATTTCATGCGCACGAAGGACCAGCTCAATTACATTCAGGAGCCGGACATTTTCCACGACCTGTTCGGCCATGTGCCGCTCCTCGCCGATCCGGTTTTCGGCAATTATATAGAGGCCTTTGGCCGCGGCGGGTTGAAGGCGGCCAAGCTCGGCACGGTCGAGAAGCTGGCGCGCCTGTATTGGTACACCGTCGAGTTCGGCCTGATTCAGGAGGCGGAGGGCTTGCGCATTTACGGCGCCGGCATCCTTTCCTCGCCGAAGGAATCCGTTTTCTGCCTGGAAAGCGATTCTCCGCACCGCATCAAATTCGACTTGAAGCGCGTCCTGCAAACCCACTTCCAGATCGATGATTTTCAGGACAACTATTTCGTCATCGACAGCTTCCAGCAGCTGTTCGATGAAACTTACATGGATTTCGCGCCCGTCTATGCCGAGCTTGCCCATAAGCCGCAATACGAGCCGGGCGTGCTGGTCAAGGGCGATAAGGTCGTGCATCGGGGCACCGGCGTTTACGCGGTCGAAGCCGACAAGCGCCGCGCCGCCATAGCAGGAGCAGCGTAAAAAAATGGCAGGTCATTCCCAGTTCAAAAACATCATGCACCGCAAGGGTGCGCAGGATAAAAAGAAAACCAAGCTGTTCAGCAAGCTGGCGCGGGAAATCACCGTGGCGGCGAAGTCGGGACAGCCCGATCCCAACGTTAATTCGCGTTTGCGCAATGCCCTGGCGGCGGCGCGGGTAAAGAACATGCCCAGCGACCGCATCAAGCGCGCCATCGAGCAGGCCAACCCCAATAGCGCCGACGCCGCCAATTATGAGGATATGCGCTATGAGGGCTACGGCCCCGGCGGCGTGGCGGTGATCGTCGAAGCCTTGACGGACAACCGCAACCGCACGGCGGGTGATGTGCGCTCCACCTTCTCCAAGAACGGCGGCGTACTGGGCGAAACGAATTCGGTCAGCTTCATGTTCTCGAAGATCGGCTCCATCACCTACCCCCTCAGCGCCGCCAGCGCCGACCAGATGTTCGAGGCGGCGATCGAGGCCGGGGCGGATAATGTCGAGACCCTGGATGGCACCCATGAAGTGACCTGCAAGCCTTCGGATTTCATCGCGGTCAAGGAGGCGCTGGAAAAAAAGCTCGGCGCAGCAGAGGACTCCGGCATTATCTGGAAGCCGATAACGACGGTCTCCGTCACGCAGGAGCAGGCGCAAGACCTGATCGACCTGATCGAGGCGCTGGAAGACTTCGATGACGTGCAGAACGTGTTCGCCAACTTCGAGGTGGGACAGGACGTCATGGATCGGCTGATGGCGTCATGACGTTGCTCTTGAGCCCTGAGTTCTGGAGCTTTGCCGCCAACGTCTCGCTCGCGCTTGGCGCGCCTTACGCGCTCATCCTTTTCGTCTATGAAAAAAATAAGGAACGTGACGCCGAGAACGAGGAAATGTATCAGGCGCTGGCCGAGGAATACGCCAAGTTCTCCAATCTGCTGATCCAGAACGCCGACCTGCGGCTGCGCACCGATCCCGTTCCCGATGCCCAGCTGACGCCCGACCAGAAAGAGCGCAAGAAAGTCATTTTCGATTTGCTGGTGGCGTTGTTCGAGCAGGCATTCATCCTGGTCTATGAGGAGAAAATGGACAAGCAGTCCAAGCGCCTCTGGACGACGTGGGAAGACTATATCCTATTCTGGTGCAACCGCCCCGATTTCCGTGCTTTCCTGCCCGAACTTCTGCCCGGTGAAGACCCGGAGTTCGTCGCTTATATCCGCAAGATTGCGAAGCTGGAAGGCTAATTAGTTCAGTGATATTTTCCGTGACAGCGCCGAACGCGTCAGGTTGATGCCCCTCGGCGTTTTGGCCTCTTTTTCCAATCCCTGAAAAACGGTTCCGGCTGTTTCTTTGAGGTCTTTGCTGTTGCTGAGGATGAAGTTGGCGCACCAGGCTATCCCTTCCGCTCTCTCGGGCGGCATCAGGGAGGGATCGGCTTTTGCCAGGCGTTCTACTGCATTCATCAGCTTTGCATAGGAGCCGGATCTTGCCATCAGCTTCAATGCATCCATCAGCGGCTTGTCGGCATCGTGAGAGAAGGGCCAGTCTTTTTCTGTGAGTTTCTCTTCCGTGCGCTGCCAGAATTCATTGACGAGAAGATCGCGCTGAAGAAACTCTTTAGCGGGAAGATCGTTCTTATTATATTTCTGCAACCCGGCGCTGACGAAGGCGAGAACCTCGTCGAGCTGCTCGGTTTTCGCCTCAACAGTGTTGTTCTTGATTGCGTCAAAGGACTGTTTCAGATAGCTCTTGGCCAGCGGCGCGGCATTCAGGGGATTGCCGTAGGCTTTGGTGATTGCCTGAAGGGTGATGTTTAAAACATCTTCCATCGTTTGCAGATTGTCGGGATCGCACAGGAATTCGCGCGTTTCCGCTGTTGCGCTCTCCTGCAGCCATGTTCCCAGATCGGTATCGATGGTATAGCGCGGCGCATTGAAGGAGGATACTTTCTCCATGACAAATTCGTGCATGGGGCCGAAGGCGGGCTCGTATTTATCTCCCGGGATGGGCCAGCGCTTGCGCAGCAGGCCGACAACGAATTCATCGACAAACAATTCAACGCCCTTTGCGCCGCCCACAGCCTCCGCGCCGGCACGCATCAATGAGGCAAAAAGGCACAGATCAACCAGTTTTTTGGGGGGCTGCATGTACATTGAGAGATACCTCGCATTGCTTGGGTTTTAATTATTTTGTTAACATAACACATGCTTATTAATATGTCAACATAAAATTTCACGTACGGGGGTATTTTTGAACGGAAACAGCTACCATAAGGCGGTGTAAGCAAACAATATTCGCGTGCATTAGGGTTTATTCGTGGTCTATAATTTTGAGAGAAAAGAACTGCTTTTTTTATCCATAGCCCCAGAACAAAAGATAAACAGGTTCCTATGAGAATTATCGGCATTGATCCAGGATTGCAGCGTACCGGCTGGGGTGTCATCGACATCGTTGGCAACAAGTTGACGCATATTTCGCATGGCGTGGTGGCGACGGATCCCGGGGAGGCAACGGCGGATCGCCTGAACACGATATTCGAGGGCCTGACGCAGATGATGACCCTGTGGCAGCCGGACGAGGCGGCGGTTGAGGAGACTTTTGTGAACAAGAATCCGGCCTCCTCCCTGAAGCTGGGGCTGGCGCGTGGCGTGGCGATGCTGGCGCCGGCCAAATTCGGGCTGGAGGTGGCGGAATATTCGGCCAACCTGGTCAAGAAATCCATCGTCGGGGCAGGTCATGCGGAGAAAGAACAGATGCAGGCGATGATTAAGGTTTTGCTGCCGGGCGTGGAGGCGTCCTCCGACGCGGCGGATGCCCTGGCGGTGGCGATTTGCCACGCCCACCACCGCATGAGCGCCATCAGGACCGGCAGCATGGCAACGGGAGGCATCAGATGATTGCAAAACTTTCAGGGCTGATTGACAGCGTCGGGATCAATTACGCCATTATCGACGTGAATGGCGTCGGCTATCTGGTCTATGCCTCGTCGCGCACCCTTTCGCGGATTGGCTCAGCGAAGGGCACGCCGGTCAGCCTGCTGATCGAGACCCATGTGCGCGAAGACCAGATCACGCTCTACGGTTTTGCCGATGCGGCGGAAAAGGAATGGTTCCTGATCTTGTGCACCGTTCAGGGCGTGGGGGCAAAAGTGGCGCAGGCCATTCTGGGTGCCATCCCGGCGGAGCAGCTGCCGGTGGTGATCGCTTCACAGGACAAGGCGGTGTTGCGCCAGGCCGACGGTGTTGGTGAAAAGCTGGCCGTCCGCATCGTGACGGAACTGAAGGAAAAGGCCGGCAAAATGGCCTTGGGCCAGTCCGCAACGCAAAAAGCGCAGGCTGCGCGGGGGCAGGCGGCCAAGGGCGCCGTCGCGGCGGAGGGTTTGCCTAAAAACGTCAGCAATGATGCCGTGTCGGCGCTGGTCAATCTCGGTTATGGGCGCGCCGAATCTTTCGGCGCGGTGGCGAATGTCCTGCGCCTGATGGGTGAGGATTTGCCGCTGGGCGACATCATCCGTGAAAGCCTGAGGGAGTTAAGCGCGTGACAAACGTTCCCAAGCGCGACATTGCGCCCGATTTCCAGCCGGAGAAGGACAAAGGCGAGGGCTCCATCCGCCCGCTCTCCCTCGACGAATTTATCGGCCAGAAAAAATCCCGCGAGAACCTGAAGGTTTTTATCGAGGCGGCGAAATCGCGCCAAGACCCGCTGGACCACGTTTTGCTGTTCGGCCCGCCGGGACTGGGCAAGACCACGCTGGCGCAGATTATCAGCCGCGAGATGGGCGTCGGCTTCCGCGCCACCTCCGGCCCGGTTATCTCGAAGGCCGGCGACCTTGCCGCGATTTTGACCAACCTGCAACCGCATGATGTCTTGTTCATTGATGAAATTCACCGGCTGAATGCCGCCGTCGAGGAAATTCTTTATCCGGCGATGGAAGACCGGCAGCTCGACCTGATTATCGGCGAGGGTCCGTCGGCGCGGTCGGTGAGGATTGATTTGCCGCCCTTCACGCTGGTAGCGGCCACGACGCGCTCCGGCTTGATTACGCGGCCCCTGCGCGAGCGTTTCGGGATTCCGATACGGCTGGAGTTCTACGCGCCGGAGGAGCTGTCGCAGATCGTCGCGCGCGGCGCCAAAATCATCGGCATGGAGATCACGCCGGAAGGGGCTTTCGAGATTGCGCGGCGCTCGCGCGGCACGCCGCGGATCGCCGGACGCCTGACCCGCCGCGTGCGCGACTTCGCGGCGGTGGACAATGTGAAAAAGGTTGATGCCAAGATCGCCGATGCCGCTTTGCTGAAGCTGGAAGTCGACAGCCGCGGTCTGGATTCAATGGACCGGCGTTACATGCACTGCATTGCCGATAACTACGGCGGCGGCCCGGCCGGGATCGAAACCATCTCGGCGGCGCTGTCGGAACAGCGCGACGTGCTGGAGGAAGTGGTCGAGCCGTATTTGATCCAGTGCGGCCTGATTGTCCGCACGCCGCGGGGGCGGATGATTTCCGATGCCGGTTATAAATACATGGGCCTGCCCCTGCCGCAAAACGGCCGCGACCGGCAGATGGCGCTGCTGGCCGATCTGCCGGAAGCCGAGGCTTTGTAAGGCCGTGCCGGGGCATAAACTCAAAATCAGGGTCTACTACGAAGATACCGACGCGGCGGGGATCGTCTACCATGCCAGCTACCTGCGCTATGCCGAGCGGGGGCGGACGGAGATGCTGCGCGATGCGGGCTTCGAGCATGCGCAGATTTTCAAGGAGACCGGCATCGGCTTTGCCGTGGTGGCGATGAATATCAATTATAACGCCCCGGCCCGGCTGGACGATCTGCTGGTGGTCAAATCCAAAATCACCAGGGTCGGCGGCGCCAGTATGGAAATGCAGCAGGACATCTACAGCGAGGACAGGCTGATGACGGAGATGAAAGTCACGCTGGTCTGTATTGATAGCAAGTTTAAAGCTGTTAGATTACCGGCAGCGATAAGAAAGATTTTTGAACAAAAGCCCTGAAGGAGAACGAGATGGACCCGACTATACCTATTCAAGCAGCGGCGCTGGCCGGATCGCACGGCGCGCATGACCTGTCTGTATGGGGCCTGTTTTTGCAGGCCGACCTGATCGTCAAAACGATCATGCTGATCCTGATGGGATCCTCGATCTGGAGCT
>JAIOQI010000019.1 GCA_021413445.1 Alphaproteobacteria bacterium
CAGGGGAAGATGCAAAAAACCATCGAGACCGAGATTGACAATATGATCGGCGTAACGTCGGCGGACCCGATTTCGAAAGGCGCCCTGAGCAGCGCCGGCGGGCAGCAGACGTTCCTGGACCGCCGCTCCTATCTGGCGCGGTACGCGGCAGCGCGCGCCGTGCCGCACCTGGTGACGACGTGGCGCCTGCCGGGCAGCAAGATGGGCGAATGGGTGAAGGGCCTGCAGGACGGCGCCGGCATACCGCTGGAGGAGATTTCCGACAATCCCAGCTACCGCGAAATCATGCATGCGGTCGCCGTTGACCGCTTCAACAGCGGGCATTACGCGGAGGGGATGATTACGGACGAATCCGCCATCGAGATGGAAAAACTGACCCTGAACGCCTTTTACCTGATGCAGCTCAGGGATTATTACGAATTGCTGGAAAGGACGGCGCTGGCGCTGGCGGTGCAGGTCGCCATGATGGTCGATCAGGCGCCCGTGCCCAACGCCGCCAGTTTCGCGCCGGTGAAACCGGGGGAGTGAAAAGAAAATGAAAAAAATACAACCTCCATTAAAAAACCACAGGAAAACATCTTTTTTTTCCGGACCGCAGGTTTTTTGTCTGGTTTTTTTCCTGTTCTTCCCTGTAGGGGCGTATGCCCAGATTCCGGGGGCGTGCGAGGTTGGGGTAGCGGCGGTGGCCGCCGAGGCGGTGGATAAGGCGCAGGTCGCCGCGGTCAAGGCCGTGACGGCGGCCATGAAGGCGGTTTATAATGCAGGTATCAAAGCGGCTCAGAACGCGATAATAAATGATTCGGGCCAGGGCCAGCTGACGGAGATGGATAAGGATATTATTAAAAAACTGGATTGGCTGTGGGAGAACTGGCGGGATTCGCTCAGGTTGATGACCAAGCAGTTCAGCGCCGGCATGATCGAGCAGAGCCGCCAGATCGCCGCCAACTATGACGCCAAGGACATCATCACCAGCGGCCTCGATCACCAAAGATTTCAGTTTCAGGGGAGAAAAACCTATCAGCCCACCAACCAGGTCTGCCAGTTCGATACGACGGCGAAATACCTGAGCCACAGCAAAGGCCGCAGCACCTCCATGATGAAGGGCTATGCGAAGGATTTCAGCAAGATCGGCAACGCGGACAAGGATTCTCCCGCCGCCGGCGGCCCGGCGACTTTGCAAAAGGCGCGCTGGGACATTTACAAGGACAAGTTTTGCGATCCCAAGAGCAATAACGGGGCTTCGGGCTGCACCACCGCCACGGAGATGACCAATGCGCATATCCTGCCGAGCAAAACCATTTTCACCAAAGAGACGATCGACCTGGAGGAGCCGGATACGGCCGAAGCCGTATCCCAGTTGCTGTTCAATATCACCGGCTATGAAGTGCCGGAGCTGATCCCCGAGACAGCCCTGAAAGCCACGGCCGGCCTCGAGCAGCGCCAGGAAGATCGCGAATATGTCGCGCAGATGGACGCGGTCAGCGCGCTGGCTACCGCAGTAATAGCTGACCGCATGCCCGGCCAGGAGGCGCCGGAGATCAAGGAAATGCGCCAGAAATCCGGCGTGCCGGAGGCCCTGATTTCGGATAAGCCGAGCCATCGCGAGATCCGCCAGGCGATCATCGAGCAGTTGTGGAACCCTAATTATTTCAAGGAGCTCTATGATAATCCCAACACCATTTCGCAGAAGGAGCTTTACCTGAAGGCTTATGGTTTGGTGATGCTGTACGACATGATCGAGAAGCAGGAGAAAATTTCCACCGTCTATGCGATTGAAACCGCCAACATGCTCGATAAGAGCGATAATAGCCGTCATGGCGCGTCGGGCAGCGCGCCGGTGAAACAGGGGAATTGACGATGAGAAAAGAAATTGAAAATCCCGATCGGCGGCGGCGGCACAGGGGAGCGGCGGCGCTGGCGGTTGTTCTGGCCCTCGGGTTTTTACTGCCGGCGCAGGCTTTCGCCCAGTGCGAGCAGTTTGCAACGGCTAATCTGGCATTGACCGCCCTGGCGGCGAAGGACACCAGCAATCTCACCGACTATGTCAGCCAGGAAAAGAGTTTTATCGAAAAAACCCTTTCAAAAACATCTTCTTTTGAAATGGAAGCCCGCCTCGAGGAATTCGACGGCAACATCAACGCCTGGCTGGCGGATTGGTGGAAAAACCGCTTGCAGCCGTCCATGAAAGACATGACAAAACAGCTGTCCGTCACCCAGATCCAGCAGACGATGACCGTCGGCATGGTGATGGACGCGCAGCTGGTCGATGAGACGCTCAAGAAAAAGGAAGAACTGATGGACGAGGCGCACCGCCGTTATGCCCCGTCGGAATTGACCTGCCAGTCAACGTCGGTCGGCGTCGGCCAGACCAAGGCTTATCAGATGTCGCGGGCGATCAACCGCGGTTTTGCAAAGGACATTTCCAAGCAGAACGGCAACACGGTCGGCACCCCTGCCGCCGTTGGCCGGGGGGCGGAAATCAAGGCGCAGTGGGATGAATTTGTCGCCAAATTCTGCGACAACACCAAGGGCGACCAGGGCTGCACCACGGCCGGAACGCGCGCCGGCATGCACAAGGATATGCCGGCGCTGTTGTGGGGGGATAAGCAGACGATTAACCTGAAGGACGAGCCGGACAACGCGATCATGGTGCAGGCGGCGCTGCGCTATCTGGTTTATCCCGCATCGCCGGACCCGATTCCGCCCGGCGCGGTTGTTTCCGCCCCCGGCCACCAGGCTATTCTGGACCGCCGCGCCGATCAGGCGCGCTCCAACGCGGTCTTGAACGCGGTCGGCCAGATGCTGAGCGAACGGGTGGGCGTCAAGCAGGACAGCGGCATGAACAGCACCTTCCGGCTGATGCGCCAGGCATCCGGAATAAGCGATGAGAATATTTCCGATGATCCCAGTTACAGCGAGATCCGCGACGCCGTGACCAAGGACCGTTTTTTGAACCCGGAATACGTCGTCAACATGATTAGCAATCCGGAACAGGTCGTGCGCGAACAGGGCTCGATCAATGCCATCCGCATGCAGTTGATGAACGATCTTTACCGCCGGTCGGAAGAAGCGCTGTTCATGGAAGCGGCCGCCTATAGTTTTGACTTGGACAAGCAGATGCCGTCTTCGTCTGTAGGATCGGCGCCGCTGAAACAGCAGCAGTGAAATAATTTTTAAGATATTATGGAACGCAATAGTTTTAATTAAGTCTTTGTATTTTATAGACTTTTTATCTTTTATGGCAATTTTCCCCTGTAGCTATCTGCAAGGGATGCTAGGATGGCCTTCATTCATAAGGTTGGAGGACTGGGAGCTCATCCATGCAGATTACGTGGTCAAACCCGGCTGATATTGCCGCCGCGCTCCTGAAAAAATATCCGGAAACGGATCGTTTGTCCCTGGGGCATGACCAGCTTCTGAAGCTCATTCTTTCCCTGCCTGAATTCAAGGATTCTTCCATCCCGCCAAAGCCTGCCTGCCTTGACCATATCCTGTGGACATGGATGCGGTTGGCCGGCGTTGAATTTGAGAGAACAGGATGACGTCAGACAGGGATATGCCGGACGCCGGACGCGAAAAAAACAGCAAGGGCCCTTCCCTGCATTGGCATGTTTTGGGCGGAAACAACAAGCACCAGATCGGCGCGAACAGCGGAATGTGCGTGTATAATTACACCGACGCAGACGGCGCGCCCCGTCAAAAGGCTTTGTTGTTCGACATGGGCATCCTGATGGGCGACCACGGCAATCCGGAAGACCCGGCGCTGGCCGATTCAGATACCGTCATTCCCGATCTCGCCAAATTTCTTTACAAGGCGGATGATCCCGGCTATACGCCGGAGCTTCCCATCGATTCCATCTTTCTGACGCACAACCATTCGGACCATATGGGCGGCATCCCGCTTTTGATCCTGATGGGGTACAAGCTCCCTAAAATCTATGCGACGCCCTATACGGCCAAGCGCCTGGAGCAGGAATTGAGCAATGCCGGGCTCGACCCCGAGGAATGGCCGGAGATTTACGCGATAGCGCCCGGCAAGGCGGTGGCGGAGGGCCCCGTCAACGTGACGGCTTTCTGGGTCAGCCATTCCACCCCCCAATCCGTGGGATTTTTTATCGAGACGCCGGAAGGCAACATCCTCCATTCCGGCGACTTCAAGCTGGATCAGTCCGTGGTGTGGGGCCCCGCCTTCAGCGAAGAGCAGTTCCGCCGCATCGTCTCGAAGCCGGTGGACCTGCTGCTGCTCGATTCAACGGGAACCGACCGCGACGTCACGCCGGTGACGGAAGAGGATGTGCGTGAAACGCTGCGCGAATTGATAGAAGAACATCCCAGTAAACGTTTTATCGTCGCCGTTATGGGCGGCTATGAGGAGAACCTGGCCTCTGTCGCCATGGTGGCCGCGGAATACGGGCGGACATTGTGGGTCGCCGGCGGCGCGCACGAACAGACGCTTTCCGCCCTGCAGGATACCGGCATGTCGCTGCCGGACCATCTCGGCATGGAGCTGGATCTGCGGATCCTCGGCTCCGGCAAGACGGCGCGGGACCTGGCGGAGGCCAAGCCGAAAGAATCCATCGTGGTGGTGACGGGGGCGCAGGGGCATAACAACACCGTATTGGCGCGCGCCGCCGACGGCCACCATAACGCGCTGCAGCTGAATCCCAAGACCGACATCATCCTTTTTTGCGCGCCGTCCATTCCAGGCCAGGAAGCTTCCCGCGCCAAGATGCTGGCGACGCTGGCCGGCAAGGGCTTTACGGTCCTGACCCCCCAGGAGGCGACGCTTTATTCCCACGCTCATGCGCGGCTACCGGAGATCATCGATTTCGTCAAAATGGCCGACCCTAAAAACATCATGCCGGTTCACGGCTCGAAAGAGCTGCGCGGCAGCTGCGCGTCGGCCATGAAGAAGATGGGCAAGAACGTCGTGCATGCGGAGAACGGAGATGTGATGCGCGTCTCGCGCGACGGCATCCGCTCCATCGACCCGCCCACCAAAGACCATCCGCCGCTGGTCGGGTTCAAGACGCTGCAGGGCACGACGTGGAGCGACCGCTATTACCTGATGGTCAATGCCCCGCAGAAGGACGTTCCTGAAGCGCCCAAACCGGCCAATAACAACAAGAAGCGCCGGCCGAAGATATTCAATATCAACAAGAAATAATGGCGCGGCTATAAAAAGTTGACCAGGGACAGCTGCCCGACGATTTTTGTCACCTGATATGAAGCCGTGAGCTGGTTTTGCAGGAGCTGCATGGTGATGATGGCGCTGCTGGGATCCACGTTTTCAATCCGGTCGATTTGCGTCAGTAAAAGCTCCATGTCGCTTTTGTGGCTTTCTTTTATATCCTTCACCAGGGCGAATTTGCTGACCAGCAGCTTGGCTGAGTCGTTCATTTCCTGCACGCCCCGCGTCAGAATGTCGGCGCCGTGCTTGAGCGCGGCGTCGAATTCCGCCGGTGTCGCCAGGTCGCCGGCCGCCGGATCGGGGTATTTAAGGTTGGCGAAAAAGGCTAGGCCGCGAAGAATGTCCTGAAATCCCGGCTGGTCGGCCTTGACGGTATAATCGACATCCATGTTGGCGCTGATGTGGGCGGTCAGGGCGCCGGAGGTGGCCAGGCCGGGGGCCAGGCCGAGATTGTCCGCATTAAACCCGTCCATCGCGCCGGTCAGCTGGGCATTCCCGCCGCCGCCCAGCCAGAGATTGATCTGGTTGATGAAGTTGGAGTTGAGGGCGCTGTCATCCACAAAGGGCGGGTTCTCGGCGTCGGAACCGGCGAACAGATAGCGGCCATCGAAGGTCTGGTTGACCAGGTCCTTGACGAACTGCAGGTTTTGCTGCGCGAACAGGTTGATGGAAGACACGTCGGCTGTGCCGCCCAGATGAACGGCGCTGAGAAGCTGGCTGCCCAGTTTTGAAATCTGGGTCATGTTGCTGCTCATCATTTCCATGCGGCTGGAGACGGTGTCAATATTGCCGATGTAGCTTTCCGTCAGGGTTTCCGTGTTCCTGAGGAACTGGAGATTGAGGGAGTCGGTTCCGTAGCCGCCGTAGTTGTCGAATTTTTTTTGGGTGGTGGTCTGGCGCTGCAAATCGTCAAGAGATGCGCGCAGGTCCTTCAGGCGGTTGATTTGTGACGTGGTCTGGCCCAGGAAAGATACGTTGCCGCTGACGGACATGGTTTAGTTTCTCCTTGTAAGTTTACCGGAACGCATTCAGCAGCGAGTCAAACAGGGTCTGTGTCGCCCCGATCATCTTGGCGGCGGCGGCATAGGCGGACTGGATCCTGATGAGTTCGGACATTTCCTGGTCGATGTTGACGCCGGAGATATTCTCGTTGCGGGCATCCAGGGTTTGCATGAAGGAATTTTCCTGGTCCCGGCTGGTTTTGCTGACGCTGTATTCCTCGCTTTGGATGGTGATGATGCTGCTGATGTAATCCTGCAGCGTGCTGTTGGCCAGCAGCCCCGTCGAGAGGCCGCCGTCCGGGCCCAGGCCGGATTGCAGGAAGGGCGCCGGCGCGACGTTGGAGATGGCCATGCCCATGGCGGCCAGCGGCCCCCCCGCGCCGTCGGTGATCTTGATGTCGCCGCCGTTTGTCGGCGTCAGGACCAGTCGGCCGCTGCCATCCAGCGCCGCCGTCAGCCCCGGAACGGCATTCAGCGCCGCCAGCAATTGAACGGAAGTATCGCCCGGGGCAATCGAGATGCTGGCCGGGGTGCCGGTGCCGACCTGGACCCGAAAACCCGGCTGCGGCGACGGGGTTGTGCCGAAACTGAATCCCAGAGCCGCCATGCCTGCCGCGCCGATGGTGTTGTCGGCAATGGTGATGTCGCTGTTATCGGCATAGAGCGTCAGTTTCCCGGCGCTGTTGATCGCGGATACGGTGCTGCCGAAGGCCGTATTGATGGAGGTGACGATATCGGCGGCGCTGTCGGTGGCGAGGACGGTAATGGCGAGCGGGCCCGTGCCGCCGATGGTGAGGTTGAAACTGCCGGGAAGCGTCAGCCCCGGCACAGTGCTCAGGTCGGGCGCATAGGCGGCAAGATTGGCCGTGCCGACAACACTGTTCCTGGTGACCAGGCTGAGGGCGGTGATGAGCGCACCGGCCGAAATATCCGCCGTGCCCTGGGCTTTCTGGTATTGGTAGGGGCCGAAAGTGAATTGCGCGATGCGGCGGATGACCTCGTTTGAACCGGATAGCTCGGTATTGCCGGTGGTGCCGTCGCGGAGCAGGGTCGGGTCGGCGACGATGGATTCGTTGACCTCGATCAGGGATGAAAAGCCGACATATCCGAGAGGGGGCGACACGTTGGGATTGTTGGGCGGTACATTGCCGTCGGCGCCCGTAAAAAGTTTGAGCCCTTCGTTTTGGAACCTTTCGGCGAGTTTTTGGGAAAATTCGTCCAGCTGCGCCGTATATTGCGGCAGGGTCCCGTCCCGCAAATCAAACAGGGCACCCAATTGCCCCCCGAGTTCCGTCTGGGTAATGTCGGCGCCGCCCGCGCTTTCGACCGTCAGGCCGTTCAGGCTGCCGGGGTAGGAAGAGACGGGCAGGATCGAACTTCTCTGGAAGAAAAGTTTGTGCGCCGAGTCATCGGCCAGGGTTTGCCCCTGTTTTGTGATAACAGCGATGGTTTTATCATGGGCGAATGTCTTGATATCGATATATTTCGCCACATTCTTGATGGCGATATCGCGCTGGTCCTCAAGATCGGCGGTGCTTTGGTTGAAGCTGGCCAGCCGGGTGATGGTTGTGTTGAGGTTGGCGATCTGTTCAAGCGATGTATTGACGTCGGCGACGGCCGCCGAAATATCGCCTTCCGTATTGTTCCGCATGTCATTGATGAGGGTGGCGAAATTATTAATTTTGTCGGCGGTTTGTGTTGCCGCCGAGACGGCCTGGCTGAGCAGCAGCTGATCGTTGGGCGCCAGAGAGAGTTTCGTGAAGGCGTTGGCGAGGCCGGATACACGGGCAGAGAGGGATTGTCCTGAATCCGAAGACCCATGAAAGGCCTGGATGCGGTCGAGATATTTCAGGCGGACATTGTAGTTTTCCGTGACGCTGATTTGCCGGTTCAGGTCGGCGATGAGGGCGTAGTTGACATTGCGGGAAAGCGTCAGGGCGCCGACCCCGACCCCGCGCCCGGCGATGATGACGTTTTCCTGGGGCAAAATTTTCCGGGTGTAGCCGGGGGTTGAGGCGTTGGAAATATTTTTTGACACCGCGTCCAGCGACTGCTGGGCAATTCTCAGGCCGGATAGGGCAGCATCGAGGGCTATCGTCATTTTTCCTTCACTCCCCATAGCGCTTTTTGATCGGCCGGCGGCGGACAAAAAACAGGTCTCCCTTGTTTTGTAAAGCAAGAGCTGTGCCAGAAGGCCAGGGGTTATGAAACAATCCGGTTTATATGTAATCCGGCGCCGGCGATTTTTAAAAAATATAGAATTTTTAAGCAGTTAACACTATAAGACTAGACGTTACGCGGCAAATTAGTATCTTAAGAGGTTGGGAGTCCTTGCCGAATGAAGACAATCAATTGAATTTTTAAGGGTTATTCACATGGTAGATCTTGATCACGAGCCATCTGACAATAAAGGGGGCCATGCCGCCGCCGCACCGCCTGTTGAAAGCCCGCTGTCAAAGCTGCTCGCCGCTATTTTCGGCGGCGGTAAAAAAAATCCGTCCGCTTCCCGGCCGGCGCCGTCTAAAACCGCAGCCGGCATGAAAACTTCTTCGTCGCCGGCGGCATCGGGAGAAGCCGCCGCGGCCGCCGCTTTTGCGGGCGGGCCGTTGATGACGGTCGTGGTCCGTAACGAATTTTATCGCGACGGCTTTCGCAATATGCTGCGGATCGCGATTGCTGAATCGATCATCATTGTTGCGCTGATCGTCACCTTCATTGTCTATATGAACGCTTCCAAGCCGCAGGATCATTATTTCGCCACGACGGCGGACGGGCGCATCATGCAGCTGGTGCCGCTGAACCTGCCGAATATGGGCACTTCGGCCCTGATGTCCTGGGTGGCGCAATCATCGACAGAGGTGATGACCTTCGGGTTCCATGATTACCAGCGGCGCATGCAGCAATCCTCGCGGCATTTTACGCGCCACGGGTGGGAGAGTTTCACAAACGCCCTGCAAAAATCCCGCATTATCGAGGCCGTCGAGTCCAGCCGGCAGGTGGTGACGGCGCAGCCGCGCAGCGCGCCGATCCTGATTCAGGAAGGGGTTTTTAACGGCAAATACCGCTGGGTCGTGGACTTGCCGCTGGCGGTGACGTATCAGGCCGGCACCGCCACCCGCACGGATAATCTCACGGTCAGGCTGGTGATCGACCGCGTGCCGTCACTGGAAAACCCGAATGGAGTTGGTATCGAGCAATGGATAGCGACGCAATCGTAAAAACAGCGTCCGGGACAGAACAACAAGAATCCATCGGCGTGCCGGAGGGATATGAGCGGATATGGGCGGAAAACAATTACTACCGCGATGGTTTCCGCAATATGCTGTGGATAGCCAATATCCAGGTGCTGATTATCCTGGCGCTGGCCGCATTTTTTACATTTTATGTGAAAACTTCAAAAAATGAGGATCGCTTTTTTGCCGAAGCCGCTGAAGGCCGGCAGATGCAGGTGGAGGGGCTTGATCTTCCCAATATGGGAAAAATGGCGTTGACGAACTGGGTGGCGCAAGCGGCCACTCAAATCATGACGTTCGGATTTAATGATATTGATCAACAGTTTGCCGTGTCGCAGCTGAATTTTACGGCGCCGGGGTGGGAAAGTTTTTATAAGGCCATGACGGCATCCAAGCTTATCGAAAACGTCATCGAAGCGCAGCAGATCGTCACTTCGGTGCCGCTCTCGCCGCCCATTCTTCTCCAGGAGGGGTTGATCGAGGGAAAATACAGCTGGGTATTCGAAATGCAAATGCTGATCACTTTCCGCTCCGGCGGCGTGAAACAGGTCAATACGAAAAGAGTGCGTGTAGTGGTCGAGCGAGTTCCGACCAGCGATAACCCGAACGGGATCGGGATCGGCAAATGGTTTATTTTTTAAAAAATAGTGCGTTTTTCTGCTGTTACGGGTATAAACATTAAATCAATCTTCGTGATGAAACCTCCTGAATGGAGACAGGAATGAAACGTCTGCTTCTAGGGCTGTCAGTGGCGGTGTTGGCAAGCGGTTGTGCCGTGACGGCACTCGCCCAGAGTTCAGACGAATTTGAAAACGAATTTAAGGCCTTCAAGAAAAAAGTCGAAACGGCAAAAGAAAAACCGGACGCCGCGCCGGCGGACAGCCCGCTGCAATCCATGACCGCCGGCGCTGACAGCCCTTTAGGCGACACGACCGAAAACAGCCCCCTGGGGCCCGCGGCAAATTTGCCGGTGAGCGCCCAGCCGCCGGCGACCTCTTATGCCATGGGCGGCGGGCAGTCCCCCGCGGCCGCCCCGGCGGGAATTGAAGCCGGCGTAGAGACGCAAAGGGATAAAATCGAAGAGCAGAATTTCAAGAACGCCTTGAAAATGCTGTTGCCCCTGACGCCGGAACAAATTCGCAGTCTGCTGGACAGCTTCAAGGACAGCCGCCAGGCCGCTGAAACGCCTATCGCGATACCGGTTCCCAAGGTACAGGTCGAGACCGTCTCCCTGGATCTCGGCCAGACACCCTCGGTCATCAAGACCTCGCCGATCCGCGTGACGACCTTGACCATTCTGGACATCACCGGCGCGCCCTGGCCGATCCAGGACGTCAGCTGGGCCGGAAAATTTGATGTGCAGGGGCCGCCGGAAGAGGGCGGCCATGTCATCCGCATCACGCCGCAAACGGCGCACGGCATGGGTAATATCTCGATCCGCCTGGTGGACCTGAACACGCCGATCACTTTTACGCTGCAGTCGGGTTTTGATGAGGTGTATTACCGGTTTGATGCGCGCATCCCGAAGCGGGGGCCCTTGGCCAAAACCCCGCTCATCGAGCACGGCGGGTTGAAAACGGTGGCCGGAAACGATGAAAACCTCGTTCAGGTGCTGGACGGCACGCCGCCGCCCAGCTCCGAAAAACTTAAAGTCGATGGCGTCGATGGCCGCACCAACGCCTGGCGCGTCGCGGGCCACATCTATCTGCGCACGCCGCTGACGTTGCTGTCCCCCTCCTGGGATTCCAGCGTCACTTCGGCGGACGGCATGAATGTTTATACATTGAATGATACGCCGGTTGTCCTGCTCTCTGATGAGGGCAGGATGGTGCGCGCCCATATTACTGCCGATGAGGTAACCCCATGACCAACGACGATCTCGATACCGATATCGATATTCAGGAAGAGCCGGGGACGGAACCGCCGGCGAAACCCTCCCTGAAAGATGTCTGGGAAAGCAGCCCGATGCTGAAGATCGCCGCCGTTGTTTTGGGGATCGCCATGCTTGTCGGCGTGTATGTGATTTTTTTCGCCGGGGGCGGGGACGAGACAAAATCCCTGGTGAGCCTTTCCGGCAGTGCCCAGACAAAGCAGATCCCGGGGCAGCAGGAGCTGGATCCGGCCTACCGCAAGGCGCTGGTGGAAGCGAATGTGCAGACAGCCAAGGAAGCTGTGCAGACCGGCGGCAGCGCGCTGCCCACACCGATCAGCACGACCAAGACCGGCGGCCTGGATATGCCGGGCCTGCCCGAGAAACCCAAAACCGACCCGCTCGCCGAATGGCGCGGCAAGGCGCTGAATGCGGCGAAGGAGGCCGGTATTTCCTGCCCCAGGAGCAATGAAGAGCGTCTTAAAACCCTGCAAAAACCGGGTCATGTCCTCTGTCCTGACGAGATAGAGGCGATCAGCGCCATGATGAGCGGTACCGGTGAGGGGGCGGGTGGCGCTATGAATCTTTCGGGCGCCGATGCGCTGCTCGCGGAAGCAAGGCGCTGCGCTGCCGCAGGCGGCGGCACGGTCGAACAATGCCTGGCCAAGATGGCGGCGGAAAGAGGGGGCTCTGACGCCCTGCTTGATGAGGCGCGCCGCCGCGCCTTGGCGAACGGCACCACGATCGAGGAAGAACTGGCCAAGATGGCGGCGGAAAGGGCCGCCGCCGCTGCGCTGCTGGAGGAGGCAAAGCGCTGCGCCGCCGCAGGCGGCGGCACGGTCGAACAATGCCTGGAAAAGATAAGAGCCCAGAAAGCCCTGCTTGATGAGGCGCGCCGCCGCGCCGCCGCCAACGGCACCACGCTCGAGGAAGAGCTGGCCAAGATGGCGGCGGAAAGGGCCGCCGCCGCCGCGCTGCTGGAGGAAGCAAAACGCTGCGCCGCGGCTAATCCCGGCATGACGGTCGAGAAATGCCTGGAGAAAATAAAAGCCGAAAATGCGCTGCTCGAAGAAGCGAAACGCTGCGCCGCCGCTGGTGGCGGCACGCTCGAGCAATGCTTGGCCAAGTTGGCGGAAAAAGACCCTCTTGCCAAGGCGCTGCTGGATGAAGCCCGGCGCCGCGCCGCCGCGAACGGCACGACGGTGGAGGCGGAGCTGGCCAGGATGGCGGCGGAAAAAGCCGCCGCTGCCGCTGCGCTCGAGGAGGCCCGGCGCCGCGCCGCCGCGAACGGCACCACGGTCGAGGAGGAACTGGCCAAGATGGCGGCGGAAAAAGCCGCTGCCGAGGCGCTGCTGGAAAAGGCCAAGCGCTGCGCCGCGGAGAATCCCGGCATGACGGTCGATCAATGTCTGAAAAAAATAGAGGCGGAGCTGGCGGCGCTTGAGGAGGCGAAGCGCCGCGCTGCAGCCAACGGCACGACGGTCGAGGAAGAGCTGGCCAAGATGGCGGCGGAAAAGGCGCTGATGGAAGCGGCCAAGCGCTGCGCCGCGGAGAATCCCGGCATGACGGTCGAGAAATACCTGGAAAAAATAAAAGCCGAAAGGGCGATGCTCGATGAGGCGAAGCGCCGTGCCGCCGCCAACGGCACGACGGTCGAGGAAGAGCTGGCCAAGATGGCGGCGGAAGCGGCGGCCGCCGCAGAGGAAGCCAAGCGTAAATTGGCGGATGAGGCTATCCGCAACCTGGCTGCCGGGGGCGGCGGTGAACCATCGGCGGTCGCTCCGCCGATGCAGCCGTCTGCCGGAGCTGCCGGCGGCGCCGGCGCCGGCGGGCCCCAGGCCATGGGAAGGGTCATGCAGACCCCCGAGGAGGCCAAGGAAGCGGCTAAGGCCCTGCTCGACCAGATGCGGGTGATTATTTCGGCGCAGACGCCGCCGAAACCGGATAAGGCCGTTTTCACCCCCGAAACGTCGCCTTATAATAAACTTAAGACCGAGTTGCAGGCCAAAGAGGCAGCCGCAGCCACAGCTGAGGCGAAAGGCGGTTCTGCACCGGGCGGTGCTTCTGCCGGGGCTGCCGGCGCGGCAGCCGCCGGCGCAGAGGCGGCGGGAGAAACGGAAAAACAGACAATCGTGCCGGCAGGTTCCATCGCTTACGCGCAGCTTTTGACCGAACTGAATTCGGATATCATGGGCCCGGCGCTGGTGCAGATCCTCTCGGGGCCGTTTGCCGGGGGCCGCGCGATTGGCAAGGTCAAGGTCAAGGAAGCCTATAACGAATATATGGTGCTGACTTTCACCACTTTGGTCAAAGACGGCGTCAGTTACAAGATGAACGGCATCGCGATGGATGAAAACACCACCCTGACGGGGCAGGCGACCGATGTCGATCACCATTATCTGGACCGCATCATATTGCCGGCCGCCGCCAAGTTTGTTGAAGGCTATGGCGGGGCGCTGGCCAAGACGGGCTCCACCGTCGCGCCGCCGACCGGTGCGGGGGCGGAACCGGTCACGGTTGCGGAACCCAAGCCGTCGCCGAAGGAAGGCCTTTTCAAGGGTCTTGAAGAGTCCACCAAGGTGGTTACTGAAATCATCGGGAAGAGCGCCGAGCGGCCGGTGACCGTTAAAATCGCCAAAGGCACCACGATGGGAATCTTTTTCATTGATCCAGTGACAACAGGAGATGCCGGGAAATGAGCCAGTCCGATAATTTTGACACCGACATTGATATTGACCAGGAACCCGCGGCGGCGCAGGAAGATCAGGATCAGGAGCAATCCCAGGAGGAGCTGTCCCCCGAAGAACAGGAGCCCAAAAAGTCAAAGGCCGGCCTTCTTGTAAAGGGCCTTATCGCCTTGGCGGTTGTGGGCGGCATCGGGTTTTATTTTTTGAAGCCGTCCGGCGTGCCGACCCCGACCGATATGGCTATGCCTGCCGCGCAGACGGGACAGCAGCCACCGGCCACGGCCATCGCTCCTGCGCCTTCGGCGCCGTTACCGGAAGCTGTATCGGAACAACCCAAGCAGGAAGCCGCCGCCCCCGTTGCCATGCCCGCGCCTGTCGTGGAGGCCGCAGCGCCGCTGCCGGCAAGCGCTGCCAGCGAAGACCTGCTGGCCTGGGGAGAGCCTGTCACCAAAGCCGCGACCGCTCCCGCCATGATGCCGCCGCCCGCTTCATCCCCTGCGCCCGCCATGCCGGCGGCAGCAGAGACGCCGCAACAACCGGTCGCCGCAATGCCAGAGGCAGCGGCGCCCGTAGCGGAGAAAGCGCCGCCCGAACAGGCAGCCCCAAAAGCTTCAGAAGCATCGCCGGAAAAAACCGACGCACTGGAAAAACGTCTTGCCGCTTTGGAAGAAACGATCACCTCTCTTCAGGCCAAGATGCTGACCAAGGCGGATATAGAGTCGCTGGCGGCGACGGTCGGTAAAATGCAGCAGGAACAAGACACGGAAAAAGCCAAAGCGGAAGCGGAGGCAAAGACAAGGGCCGAGGCGGAAGCGGCAAAAGCGCAAGCTAAAGAAAACGTGAAAGCAAAAGCGAAGCCGGCGGCCCCGAAAGTCAAAAAAGCGAAAACGTCGCCCGTTCCTTCCAAGGCCCCGGTCGCCGCAGCTTCAGCCCCGGCCCCAAACTGGGTGCTGAAATCGGCTAAACCGGGCATGGCCTGGGTTGCTGAAAAAGACTCCGCTGAATTGAACACAATCTCTGTCGGCGGCACCCTCCCCGGTATTGGGAAGATTACGGCGATTGAAAAAGATTCGTCCGGACGCTGGGTCGTGAGCGGCACAGAAGGCAAGATCAGCCAGTGATTCGCGACAGCGGCAATGGTTACGGATTCGCAAAGCTTTGTTCTAATTTGTCTATAATTTTCACTATTCCGGCCGGGACGTCATGGTAAAATTAGACAATGCCTGTCAGGCAGATACCGAAGGTTTTGAAATTTTATTTCAGAGGGTTATTTGCTTGTCCGCCAAAAAAATGTTCTAATAAGAATATACACGTATTTGTATAGGGGGGATGAAATAGAGTTCATGGCTATTCATCGTTTTGGCAAACTCGTCGCTCTTTCTCTTGTTGTTTTGTTGTTGATGACCTCTCCGGCGGAGGCGCAGAAGCTTGGTGATGTGGTCAAAAACCTGACCTCGTCGATGTCGAATCTCCCTTTTCTACTGTCTTCCGTGGCCTACATACTGGGATTGTTTTTCGCTATTTGGGGCGTTTTTAAATTCAAGGACCATGTCGATAATCCCAGCCAGAATCCTTTAAGTGCGGGCGTGAAGAGGTTTCTGGCCGGCGGGCTGCTGTTCAGCGCCCCCACAATAGCCAACGTCCTGCGCCATTCGCTTTTCGCCGGGGCCGGCCAGGGGTTGAAGAATACCGGCCATGCCGGCGTCGCTGGCGCTGCCGGTATGGACAAAATGATCGTTGATTTTGTCGGCAATATCTACGGCCCGATCTCTATGATGCTGACGGCCTTTACCTACATCGCCGGGGTCGCCCTTTTGCTGAACGGCATTATCCGCCTGACCAAAACAGCGCAGGAAGGCCCCCGGGGGCCTACCGGCATGGGTACGATTATGACTTTCCTGGCGGCCGGCGCGATGTTTTCTTTTGGCGACATGATGGGGGCCTTTTCGACCAGCTTGTTTGGCGATGCAACCGTCAGCACCAATGCCAGCATTGGCTCGTCAGTGATTAGTGATGATGCCGATGCCAAAAGGGTTGCCTCTGTCATTGAAGCGGTGATGGCCTTCGTCACGATCGTGGGCTTTATCGCTTTTATCCGGGGCTGGTTTGTCCTGAAGGCTTTTGCCGACGGGCATAATAACTACACCCTGGCGCAGGGACTGACCTTCCTGTTTGGGGGCGTCTTGGCCATTAACCTGGGGGAACTGGTGAACATTCTCCAGAACACTTTGGGGATTTCGGCGGCGAATGGAATTTCCTTTGGGCCTTAGTGGAACTATATTTTATTAGTGTAAAGGAGCGGAAATATGTTACTATGATGGTAGGGACTATTGATAAATAGCACTCATTACAACAAAGGGAGAATGGAAATGAAATATTCAAATATTGCTTATAAACTTGCTGCCGCCCTGACGACGGGCGCGTTGCTGAGCGAAAGCACAACCGCTTTCGCGACGGGCGGCTTTAAAGGCGTCACGCAAAATATCGTGACGTCATCGAGCCTGCTGCCAAACCTGATTTCGACGGTGGCCTACATCGGCGGCGTCGGTCTTGGTGTGGCGGGCGTGTTCAAGCTCAAGCAGCACGTTGATAACCCGGGCCAAACCCCGATGAAAGACGGCCTGGTGCGCCTCGGCGCCGGCGGCGGCCTTCTGGCTCTGCCGATGGTGACGAAAGCGATGCAGGGCACGGTGGCTACGTCTGCTTCGAAGGTGAATGCGTCAGAACTGAAATTCGACGCGGCGACTTTCGCCAGCTAATCTTTTAAAGGCGAAGGCCTGATGGCTTATTTAAGAATAACGCCCGGCGTGAGCAGTTTATCTGACGCCGGGCGTCCTCTTTCCACGGACGTCCATAAGGTTTCCGAGGACCTGAAGAACAAGGTCCTGGCCCGGGACGATTACACCTGCCGCTATTGCGGCTTTCAGTCGCGTAAATACCAGGAAGTCAATTTCATCGGCAAGAAGGACGGCGAGACCAGGCTGGAGCATTACGCCACGGCCTGCCCGTTCTGCTATCAATGTTTTCACATGGAACAGATCGACCGCATGCAGTCCGGCGTGGTGATCTACCTGCCGGAAATCGGCCAGGCGGCGCTGCACCACATCTGCCGGGCGATTTATGTGGCGCGGATTTCACGCGGCCCGATGGCCGATGCCGCGCGCGATGCGATGGAGGCGCTGATGCAGCGCAAGGAGGAGGCGGCCGGCCGCCTCGGCACCGACAGCCCGAAACTGCTGGCTTCGGTTTTACAGGATTTCCTCGAGGCCGGCGAATACAAGCTGCGCCTGGAGAAGCTCAAGGGGTTCCGCATTTTGCCCCTCGACCGGCGCATCATCAAGGAAGGGGATCTCGAATTCAACCAGTTTCCCCAGGTGCTGGCTTTCTGGCGCTCCAAGGAAGGCCCCTTCGGCGAGCTGCCCCCCCGCCAGTGGGGACAAATGTTTTTCACGGTCCAGGAAAAAATCAAGGCCGCTTGATATCGCCGGCCGACGAATCAGCCGGACCTTTCCTCGTCATTAAAATCGCACAAAAAAAGACGGGCAAAGGGGATGCCTTTGCCCGTCCAACCTCTTCTTCCAATAGGGAAACGGAAAGAAGAAATTTCTTTATCAGTGACTAAAGGTCGAATTTACCGCCCTTTTTGTCGAAGGTCTTCTTGGCAGCCTTGTCTTTTGCCACCGCGTCCTTGACGATGTCGCCGGCGTTGCTGAGAAGGTCCTTCAGGATGGCGGGAGCTTCGGAAGCGGAAGCGACCTTTGACAGGCTGTCCAGCTTTTCGCTCGCCAGATTGCCGACGCCGTGGATGATGTCAGCAACGGTTTGCGAAGAGGGGAACTTGCCGACGAGGTCGTGCGCCTGCTTGGAAACCTTCTCCGGGGTTACTTCGCGGGTGAGGTTCGCCACTTGCGCTGCAATCGCGTCGCTCGGGATCATGTCCGCGAGTTCCATCAGCTTGTTGGCGACTTCTTCGTCGGAAGAGTTCTTCATGTCTTCCAGGATTGGCTTGATCTGGCTGAAGACGGCCATGAAAATCATGCGGTTGGCCATCGGAACATCGTTCATGCTCAGCAGACCGTCAATTTGGGCTTCCAGATCATCCGTCGGGGCTTTGTCCAGGAGGTTCTTGACCTGCTTGGCGATTTTGAGGGCCGTTTCCGGATTTTTCATCTGGCTGACGATGCCGTCGATCATTTCCTTGACTTTTTCTTCGTCGAAAGCGCGAACGGAGGCGCTGACGCCATCGGCGATTTCCTGGCTGGTCAGCAGGGCGTAGATGTCTTTGGCCGCCTGATTGACGAAAGTTTTCGGAAATTCGTTCAGGGTGCTGTCAACAATCGCTTTGCCGCCGGTGGCAGCGATGCGTACTCCGCGAGCGGCGAGATCAGCACTGTCGTATTTGCTGGCGAATTTTTTAAATGCTTCCTTTAAAATATCGAAGCCGGGGTTATTGCTCATTTTGTTTCTCCAAAAAATAGTTCAGGTTATTCCAGCGGACACTCCGTCCCGCGAGTAGATGAAACTATAGAGTTTCGGAAAAATGAGTCAATATATATTTTTCGGGAAAAGTGGCACTGAACTTATGGCAACCAATTCCCACGGGAGCTGATTTTAAAAATAAAACACTTTCCAGAAGGCGTGTAAATTCCTCCATAAAATCAATCTTTGCCCCTGTCGATAGGTAGGCCTGTTTTCATAAGTTAAACACAAACCGAATTCAGCGATTATGACGCCAGCTTATTTTTACAGTGCGGCGGCGATTCAAGGTCAGGGGTATTTGCAGAGAGCTGAAGGCGCGATTCCCCGCCGGGCGATATGTTCGTCATATAGAAAATATTAACTTTTCACTTATATAGTGGTCTGGATTGGTTCGCAGAGGTTATCCAGGGGGAGGCAAGAAATGACGTCAGCGCCTAAAATCGTTCCGGCCTTGTTTTTTTTGGCTTTGTTTGGCCTGTTGATAAGTGTTTTGACGCCGGCCGCCGCTCTGGCCGGCGAAGAAGACTCCCGCACCGCCAGCCGCAACATTTTCGGGAGGATTTTTTATCCTGAGCGGATTTACGCCAAGCCGGAGCATGACGAATTCCTGATCCAGAATTCCAACCGGGTGGCGCACCCCGGCGCCTGGCAGGGCCAGGACTGGGATACCCGCCAGTGGAATTCCAAGTGGACGCCGGAAGCCGCGGTGAGGAAATTTTTTCAGGCGCGGATTTTCGAACGCCAGTACATGCGCAACGGCCAAATCCCGGCCGTAGAGGTGGGGCCCACCTTCTATAAGCTTTCCGACCTTGACAAACGCCGCACGCTCAAGCTATTGACGGACTACAACGCCACTTTCAAACGGGGATATGGCGCGGTGGCGCTGGTGGACTGGTCCACCCGTTATGTAGTCGGCTCCTATACGCCGAAGGGAATGTTCCTGAACTAAGAGATGTCTTTTTCAAAAAAAACCTTTATCGGCCTGTTCCTGGCGGTGCTTCTGGGCATCCAGCCCGCTTTTGCCGCAGGGCTGAACATTATCCGTGACGAGGAAATCGAACAAGCGCTGAAAACCATGACCAAGCCGGTTCTGGATCAGGCCGGGCTTTCGTCGGACACGGTGAATTTCGTATTGCTGGAGAATCCATCGCCGGCGGCCATTTGTTCCGCGTGCAGGCGGAGATGTCCAATCTGTCGCTGCAGGCGATGCTGACCAGCATACTGGGCATCGCGGTCGCCATCGGCGCCCATGCGCCGGACGTGGGTATTGCCGTCAGCAGCGCCGGCGGCAGCATCGCGACCCGCGCCCTGCTCCGCCATACCCGCACCCAGGAGGGCTCCGCAGACCAGGCCGGCGTACGTTTCCTGAAGGGCGCGGGCCTGCCGGTCACGGGATTCCTGAGTTTCATGAAAAAACTGGAATCCCAGGAGCTGCTGCCGGAATCGCAGCAGTCGCAGTATGTGCTGACCCACCCGCTGTCGCAGGACCGGGTCGATTTTTTGCAGCATGTCGTGGATGAAAATCCGGATGGCAAGGTCCCCCCGCCCTGGAATGAGCTGCACCGCCGCATCAAGGCCAAGTTGCTCGGCTACATGTTCCCTGACCGCGCCCTGCAGGACAAGGGAACATCCGCCGCCGCGCAATACGGCCGCGCCATCGCCTGGTTCCGCAAGGGGCAACTCGACAAGGCGCTGGCGGCCCTCGACCCGCTGCTGCAGGCGGAGCCCGCCAACCCTTACTTCCTTGAGTTGATGGGCCAGATGCTGTTTGAGAACGGCCGTATCGAAGAGGCGATTCATGCTTATGCGCAGGCGGTGGAGCTGGCGCCTTTTTCCGGCCTGATCCGCATCGCCTATGCCCGCTGCCTTTTGGAATCGAAAGAGAAGCAAAGCGAGCGCGAGGCCGAGGCCATCAAACAGCTGACGCTTGCCATCGGCAAGGAAAAGCACAGCGCCGAGCCGCACCATCTTCTGGCGATTGCCTATGGGAAACAGGGACAGGAAGGCATCTCCCGCCTGCATCTTGCGGAGGAGGCGCTGCTGCAAAACAAGCCCGATTTCGCCAGGCGGGAGGCCAGCCTGGCGCGGGCCAACCTGAAAAAGGGCACCCCGGCCTACCTGCGGGCGGAGGACATTCTTGATGCTGTCGGGAAAACCGACAAAAAAACTGAAAAAGGGGATTGATTTCCCGCCCCGCTGTCTCCAGATTCAATGAGAAGCCTTTAATTTTAACAATTGTCAGGATCATCCCCATGTCATCACGCCGTTTTAAAAATACCACCCTCTCGCTTTTGGCCGCCCTGGCCATCGGTTTTGCCGGCATCACCGTTTCCCTGGCGGCGAAGACTCCCGCCCGCGCTCCGGCTTCCGCTCCAGCTCCGGCTTCCGTTGCGGCTCCGGCTCCCGCTCCCGCTCCCGCTCCCGCTCCGGTGTCCACTCCGGCTACGGCAAACCTGACGAAGGCCGATGTCGAAAAAATCGTCCATGACTATATTGTCGATAATCCGCAGCTGATCCTGAGTTCCGTCGATGACTATCAGAAAAAAATCATGCTTTCCACCCAAAATTCCGCCCTGGAAAAAAACCAGGACTTCCTTTTCAAGGATGCCGATTCCCCGGAAGTGGGCAACCCGGCGGGGGACGTGACCATCGTCGAATTCATGGATTATAACTGCCATTATTGCAAACTGGCCATGCCGACCGTCATGTCCTTGCTGGAGAAGGATAAAAAACTCCGCATTATTTTCAAGGATTTCCCGATCCTGGGCCCAACCTCCGAGACTGCCGCCAAGTGGGCCATCGCCGCGCAAAAGCAAAAGAAGTATTTTGAGTTTCACAAGGCGGTAATGGGCAACAAGAGCCCGATCAGCGACGCTTTGCTGGAAAAGATCGCCAAAAACTTAGGCATGGATGTGGCGCTGGCGAAAAAGGACGTCAGCAGCACCGCGGTCGCGCAGCAAATCGGCAAAAACCACGCGCTGGCCTCCGACCTCGGCCTGAGCGGCACGCCGGCATTCATCATCGGCGACGAGGTCTTCTCCGGGATTATGCCCCTGGAAGAGATGGAGAAAAAAATCTCCGAACTGCGCGCAAAAAAAGACAAGAAATAACGTTTTAACGGTTAAAAAAAGGCCCTGCCATTTTTACGGCAGGGCCTTTTTTTATTAGGGGGGAAGCTCCCCGGAGCTTAAGGCGTGGGGCCTTCCGGGTTTGTGTTGGTGCTGTTCTTCGGCGGTTCTTCCGTGCCGTTGTTCTGCTGCGCGGCGTCATAGAACGCCTTGCCGATGGCGGAGCGGACTTCCTTCAGTTTGGCGGTCTTTTCCAGCATGACATCGGCGTCTTTCTTGGCGACGGCTTCGGTCAGTTCCTTGACGGTGAGGTCGAAGGCTTCCTTCAGGTCGGCCGGCGCGGTCTGGAAGTATTCCTGTTGCGTGTCGGCTGACGCTGCTTTCAGCTCTTCTTCGGCGGCGAAGCCGGCCAGTTGTCTGGCTCTGAAGAGCTCATCGGCGGCGGCGTTCTTTTCCGCGTCTTTCAGCATCTGTGCGACTTCTGCATCGCTGAGGCCGCCGTTGGCTTTAACGGTAATTTTCTGCGCCTTGCCGGTGCGTAAATCTTTAGCTTCAACCAGCAGCACACCGTCGGCGTCGATATCGAAAGTGACTTCGATCTGCGGTATGCCCCTTGGCGCGGGCGGAATACCTTCCAGAGAGAACTCACCAATCTTTTTGTTGTCATCCACCTGGGCGCGTTCACCCTGATAGATTTTGATATCTACGCTGGGCTGGTTGTCTGCTGCAGTGGAGTAAACCTGCTTGAATTTTGCCGGGATGGTGGAGTTGCGCGGAACAACGACATCCATCGTCTTGTTGCCTTTTCCGGCGCCAATACCGATCGAGAGCGGGATGACGTCGAGCAGTACCACGTTCTCCAGCTTGCCGTCGAGAACGGCGCCCTGGACGGCGGCGCCCATGGCGACGATTTCCTGGACGCTGATATCTTTTTTCGGTTCTTTGTTGAAAAGGCTCTTGACCGTTTCAGCGACCTTCGGCATGCGGGTCTGGGCGCCGACCAGCAGGACTTCGTCGATGTCTGCCGCTGTCAGGCCGGCATCTTGCAAAGCCTTCAGGCAGGGGCCTTTGGTCTTGTCGATCAGGTCCTGCACCAGCTGCTCCAGCTTGGAGCGGGTCAGGGTATGCACGAAATCGACAGTGTCGTCATTCTTGTCTTTGCCGAGGAAAGGAAGGCTGATTTCAACGGCTTCCTGGGAAGACAGCTCGATCTTGGCTTTTTCGGCCGCGTCCTTCAGGCGTTGCAGCGCCTTGACGGTGTTTTCGTCATTGCCGGCTTTCAGGTCAAGGCCGGTTTCCTGTTTCAGGATTTCAATCAGGTAGTCCATGATGCGCTCGTCGAAGTTCTCGCCGCCGAGGAAGGTGTCGCCGTTGGTGGAAAGAACCTGGATCAGGCTGCCCTCCCCTTCTTCATCACCCATGGAGATATCGAGGAGGGAAACGTCGAAGGTGCCGCCGCCGAGGTCATAGACGATGACCTTGCCGCTTTTCTTCTTGTCCATGCCATAAGCAAGGGCGGCTGCAGTCGGTTCCTTGATGACGCGCAGGACATTCAGTCCGGCGATCTCGCCGGCATCCTTGGTGGCCTTGATCTGGGAGTCGTTGAAATAAGCGGGGCAGGTGATGACGGCGTCGGTGACTTCGATTTGTTTGCCGTTCTCGTCCTTGCCGAGATATTTTTCCACGGCTTCCTTCAGTTCGCGCAGGACCATGGCGCTGATTTGCGCCGGAGCCATCGCCACGCCGTCAACTTCGACCCAGGCGTCGCCATTCCGGCCCTTGACGATTTTATAGGAAGCGAGGGATTGCATTTTCTGCACGGCAGGATCGTCAAAACGGCGGCCAATCAGGCGCTTGACGTCGTAAACGGTGGCGGCGGCATTGACGACGGCCTGGTTCTTGGCGGCATCGCCGATGAGCCAGGATTTTTCGCCGGATTTTTTGTCTGTTTTGAGCGCGACAAAGGAGGGGGTGATGCGCTTGCCCATCTTGTTCTCGATGATGATGGGTTTTCCGTTCTCATAAATTGAAACGACGGATTTCGTTGTGCCCAGATCGATACCAATGACTATGCCCATAAGGTGTGCTCTCCTAAAATGAAATTATGACTAAGTGATAGGCATTATGGCAACGATGTATAAAAATTGCAAGCAAAGAATGATGAGATACTGAATTTAGTATATAAATATTTGAAATATAAAGATTATTTTAAGTTTTCGCGGGTGCCGAAAAGAGCGCTGCCGACCCGGACCTGGGTGGCGGCGTATCGAATCGCGGTCTCGAAATCGGCACTCATGCCCATGCTCAGTTTCGGGAGGGAGAGGCCCTGGGCCAGCTTGTGCAGCAGGGCGAAATGCAGGTCGGGGATGTCATCGACGGGCGGGAGGCACATCAGGCCCTCGATTCTCAGGTTGGCCTGTTCCGTGCAGAACCTGAACAGGGCCTCGAGATCTTGCGGGGCGACGCCGCCCTTTTGCGCCTCGCCGCCGGTATTGACCTGAATCAGGCAGGGCAGGCTGCGGCCTTGTTTTTTCATTTCCGCGGCCAGCTCCCCGGCCAGCCGGATGCTGTCGAGGCTCTCGATCACGTCAAAAATCCGTACCGCCTCCTTGACCTTGTTGGTTTGCAGGTGGCCGATGAGGTGCAGCTCGATGCCGTCATATTTCTCCCGCAGGCCGGAAAATTTTTCGGCGGCTTCCTGCACGCGGTTCTCGCCGAACACGCGCTGCCCCTGCTCCAGCAAGGCTTCGATTTTTTCCACCGGCTGTGATTTGCTGACGGCGACCAGCGTCACGGCGGTCGCAGAGCGGCCGGCCTTCTTGCAGGCGTCGCGGATGCGCGATTTTATGGCGGCAAGGCCCATCAGCTTTCGGAGGCGATAAAGGCGGTCGGCGCGGGATCGATGACCTTCGGCTTGCCGGAGCGTATTTCCAGTATGGCGAGGCCGCGTTCGGAAAGGCCGTCGGCGCGGAAACGGAAAATGCCGTCGATGCCGGCAAAACCGCGCGGGTTGGTCAGGGCTTCTGGCGTGTAGGGGGAGCTGTCTTCGGCGGCGGTCCGCGCCAGCACGGCGGCGAGCGCGGTGGCGTCATAGGCGAGCGAGGACAGCCGGGGCGGGATTGTGCCGAAATTTTCCTGGAAGCGCTTTTCAAAGTCGGTGCGCAGGGCGGGGTCGGGCGCGGCAAACCAGCCGCCAAAGAGCATGGGGTCGCCCGTCAATGTCACGTCATCCCACAGGCCGGTGCCGACGAATTTGACCTTGGGCTGGCTGATGCCGTTGCTGCCCAGGGTGCTGACCAGCGTCCTCAATCCCTCGCTGCCCAGCGGCAGCATCAGCGCATCGAAATCCAGCGCGCCGGAGGCGGCGGCGTCCTTGCTGGTGGCGGCAAAATCCTGCACCAGCGCCGCAAGGTCAGGCTGCTGCGGCGAATAGCGGTTGACATGGACGACGGAGATGCCGCTGTCTTGCAGGGTATTGATGACGGCGTCGCAGTATTCGGTTTGCGGCGCATAGACGGCAAACCGGGAATAACCCCTGCCCTGCGCGTATTTCGCCACCCGCGTCACTTGGGGAAAGGGCAGGAAGCCCATGATGTAGGTATTGTCCCCCGCCTGTGTCCAGTCGGTCGTGAAGGAAATCACCGGCGTGCCGGCGTCCCTGGCCAGAGGCTTGACGGCTTTCAGGTCGTCGGCGAAAATCGGCCCGAGGATAAGGTCGGTATGGGCGTTGATGGCCGCTGTGGCGGCCGCCATGGCGCCGTCTTTGGTGCTTTTGGTGTCGCGGGGGACCAGCTCGAAATTGGCGCTGCCGATGTCGAACAGCGCCATCTGCGCGGCTTTCAGCATCGACTGCCCCAGCGCGGATTTTTTGCCGCTCAGCGGCAGGAGCAGGGTGACGGTTGTTTTCCGTGACGGCGTCACGGCGGCATTCTCATCTTCCGGCGCGGCGGGCGCTGCCGCTGCCGCTTCCTGATTGGCGATGGCCATGTTTTGCTCGGCCAGCACCTTTCGCTGCTTTTCAGTCTGCCAGGCCATGTCGGGAAGGTTTTCGGGGTTACTGGTGACGATGCCGGTATTGTCTTTTTGTCCCCATGGGGTGCCATATCCGCCAAGGCTGATGCAGCCGCTCAGCAAAAAGACGGTAAAA
>JAIOQI010000020.1 GCA_021413445.1 Alphaproteobacteria bacterium
GATGACCGGCAAGGAAACCTTCCACCGCGTCCTGTCCGACGAGGCCAAGCTCAAGGACGTCAAGCGCGTCGTGATCTGCAGCGGCAAGGTCTATTACGACCTGGCAGAAGCCCGCGAAAAACTCGGCATCAGGAACGTCGCCCTGACGCGACAGGAACAATTCTACCCCTTCCCGGAAAAGTCTTAGGGCGAGGACCTGCAGCAATATCCGAACGCGGAAGTGGTCTGGTGCCAGGAAGAGCCGGAAAACCAGGGCGCGTGGACCTTCGTTGACCGCCGGATCGAAAAAGTCCTCAAGGCCATCAAGCACAAATCGCAGCGCCCGGAATATGTCGGCCGCGCCGAAGCGGCGGCTCCCGCCACCGGCTCCGGCAAGACGCATGTTCAGGAACAGGAAGCATTAATCAGCAAGGCATTAAATCTCTAAGAGGAAAAGAAAATGGCAGTAGAAATCGTTGTTCCGGCACTAGGTGAATCCGTCAAGGAAGCTACCGTCGCCAAATGGCTCAAGAAGGTCGGCGAAGCGGTCGCGGTCGATGACCCGCTGGTCGAGCTGGAAACTGACAAGGTGACGCTGGAAGTGAACGCTTCCGCCGCCGGCGTGCTGAAGGAAATCAGGGTGCAGACCGGATCGAACGTCGCGGTCGGCGCGGTGCTGGGCTCCATCGGCGAAGGCAGCGGAAAAGCAACCGCCGCAGCGAAAGCGGAAACGCCGAAAGCCGTCCAGGCCGCCGCCAAGCCGGTGAGCAACGACTCCTTCCTCTCTCCGGCCGTGCGCAAGCTGGTCGATGACAACAAGATGAACGCCGGCCAGATCTCCGGCTCCGGCAAAGACGGCCGCCTGACCAAGGGCGATGTGCTGGAAGCACTGAATGCGCCGAAGACGGCTCCCGCCGTCAAAGCCCCGGCCCAGCCTTCAGGCCCGCGCAGCAAGGCCGACCGCGAGGAGCGCGTGAAGAGGACCCGCCTGCGCCAGCGCATCGCCGAGCGCCTCCAGGCAGCGCAGAACACCGCCGCCCTGCTCACCACCTTCAACGAAGTCGATATGAGCCACGTGATGGCATTGCGCGCCCAGTACAAGGACAGCTTCGAGAAGAAGCACGGCGTCAAGCTCGGCTTCATGTCGTTCTTCGTCAAGGCGGCGATCCAGGCGCTGAAGGACTTCCCCTCGGTGAACGCGGAGATCGACGGGCAGGACATCGTCTATAAAAACTATTACGACATCGGCGTGGCGGTCTCGACCCCGACCGGGCTGATCGTGCCGGTGGTGCGCGAAGCCGACCAAAAAGGATTCGCCGCGATTGAAAAGGAAATCGGCGACTTAGGTCTCCGCGCCCGCGACGGCAAGCTGACCATCGAGGAACTGACCGGCGGCACCTTCACCATCACCAACGGCGGGATTTTCGGCTCGCTGATGTCAACGCCGATCATCAACCCGCCGCAATCCGCCATCCTCGGCATGCACAAAATCCAGGAGCGCCCGATCGCCCTCAACGGCCAGGTGGTGATCCGCCCGATGATGTATCTGGCGATGTCCTACGACCACAGAATCATCGACGGCAAGGAGGCGGTCTCCTTCCTCGTCCGCATCAAGGACGCCATCGAAGATCCGCAGCGGCTGTTGCTGGACGTTTAAGTTGTTATTTATCAATAACTTAATCGCTGTACATTTCCGGATTAGAGCGTTGACATAACGCCACTGTTCTGCGATTATTTCGAACACAATTAAATATGTTCGAAAGGCTGCGTTTTTTCATGTCTTATGCACCCACACAACAGGATGCGGATCAGTTCGTCCTCGCCGCTGCCAAAGGCGACCTTGCCGCCGCTGCGGAGTTTCTCGACCAATACCCGGCCTTCAGCAACGTCGTGAACTCTTCCGGCGCCACGGCCCTGGCCATGGCGGCCGCCAACGAGCAAACGGAAATAGCGAAACTGCTGCTGGCCAAGGGCGCCTGGATCGACAAGCGCGATGAAAAGGGAATGACGCCGCTGATGTTCGCCGTCCTGAACGGATGCACGAAAACAGCGGAGACGCTGCTCGACAAGGGCGCAGCCATCGACGCCAAGGACCATACCGGCTGGACCATATTGATGCAGGCGGCGCACGCGGGGCTGACGGACAGCGTCAAATTCCTCCTTGAAAAAGGCGCCGCCACCGATTGGGTGGACGAAAACGAGCAAACCGCCGAAATGCTGGCCCGCTGGGGCGGACACCACGCCATCGCCGACCTGATCGACGGCTGGTCGATCCTGCCGTCGGGCGAAGAGAAAGAACCGCCGCGCGCCGAAACTCCCGTCAAAGACCTGACCGCCGAGCGCCTCGAAAAACTCAAAAACCAGCGCCCGAAGCAATCCCCGTTCACGAAGCCCAAGCCGTAGAAAAAGAGAGTACGCATGCCCACCCAGCAGGATATGAATGATGCGCTAAGATCAGCCGCTTTTGCCGGACTGAAAGACGTGATCGAGCCGTTGCTGGACAAGGGCGCGGAGATCGAAGGCAAGGACAGCGTCGGCAACACTGCCCTCTTTGTCGCCGTGGTCGGGGGGCATCTGGATGTCGCGGCCGTGCTGCTGGAAAACGGCGCCGACATCAACGCGAAGGATTTCACCTGGTGGACGCCGCTGATGCGCGCGGCGCACATGGGCCTGACCGGCTCCGTCCGCTTCCTGCTCGAAAAAGGCGCGGCGGCGGACTGGGAAGACGAAAACCACCAGACGGCGCTGACCCTGGCCCAGTGGGGCAATTACGCGGAAACCGTGGAACTGCTGGAAAAATGGCCCAACCTGCCGGAAAAAACAGCGCAGAAAGAACCGAAGCCCGTCGAAACACCCGCCAGTGACCTGACCGCCGAACGCCTGGAGCGCCTGAAAAGCCAGCGCCCGAAGCAATCCCCGTTCAGGAAAAACCAGCCATAAGGGCCCGCACATGTCTGACGATAAATTGACAAATTCCTTCCCGGCGCCGCCACCGTCACAAACGGAAATCGACGCCTTCGTCAGTGCCGCAGGTAAGGGAGATATCCTTGCCGTCAACGCCTTTCTCAGCAGGCACCCCGGCGCCATTGAGGCGCAAAATTCCAGAAATGACGGCTGCACCGCCATGAACAATGCCGCACACGAAGGACAAAAGGCCATGGTCGAAATGCTTCTGAGTAAAGGCGCAGCTGTGGATGGGCGCAGCAAAGCTAACTGGTCGCCCCTGATAACGGCGGCATCCGCCGGACGCACCGACATCGTGGAACTGCTGCTGGAACGCGGCGCGCAGATGGAGGCCACCGCCCAGGAGGGCTGGACGGCGCTGATGTGGGCGGCGCGGTTCGAGAAGACGGAGACCGTCCGGTTCCTGCTCGAAAAAGGGGCCGACCTCAATGCGGTCAACGCCAAGAACATGAACGCACTAGCCATGGCCCAATGGGACAGAGGGGGCGGCGAGACGGCGGACTTGATCGAGCAATGGCCGGAGATGATCCGCCAACGCGAAGAACTGGAACGCCAAACCAAAGAGCGGGCCATCGCTGAAGCCGAAGCCAGGGAGGTGAATGCCCGGCGCCTTGAAAACCTGAAAAGCCGCCGCCCGCCGTCCCCTCCCTTCAAGAAAAAAGGACCCAGGCCATGAGCAATAACGGAAACGGATTTAAAAATTTCTTCCCGAAGCCTCCGCCCTCCCAGGCGGAGATCAATGCCTTTGTTGCCGCCGCCGAAAAAGGCGATAACGCCGCCGTCACGGCCTTCCTGAACAGGCACGGCACCCATCATATCGACCAGAAAAACTCCGACGGCTACATCGCCCTGTGCAGTGCCGCGGACAAAGGACTGAAAACGACGGTGGAACTGCTGCTGTCCCGCGGCGCGCAGATCGACGCCCGGGACAAATACAGCTGGTCCCCCCTGCACCACGCGGCATCTTCCGGCCACACCGCAATCGTGGCCCTGCTGCTGGCTAAGGGCGCGCAGATGGAGGGCCTGACCAAGGAAAATTTCACGCCCCTGATGTGGGCGGTGCGGTTCGGCTATACGGAGACCGCCAACTTCCTCCTTGAAAAGGGGGCTAACTTCGGCGCGGTCGGCAGCTCGGGCCAGACCCTGCAGCTCCTGTCCCAGGGCTCCGCTGAAATGACCGAACTGGTAAAACAATGGCCGGAGATGGTCCGCCGTCGTGAAGAAGCTGCGCGAAAGGCCAGGGAACAGGCAGTCGCCGATGCCAAGGAGAAAGAGATCAAGAAAATCGACGACCAGCGGCGGGGAAAACTGAAAAACCAGCGCCCCAAGCAACCCCCGTTCAAGAAAAACGGACTTTGACATGGATAATAGCAGCCCAAAAAATTCCCTTTCTCCCCCCACCCCCTCCCAGGATGAGGTGAATGATTTTGTCGCCGCTGCCGGAAAAGGCGATACGGTTTCCGTGACGGCGTTCATTGACAAGTACAAGCCCTTCATCGACCTGAAGGACGATTCCGGCAATACCGCCCTGATATGGGCCATCATTCAGAAACAGGAAGAAACGGTGGAGCTGCTGCTGGACAAGGGCGCCGGCATCAGCGCCCCGGACAGAAATGGCTGGCCGCCGCTGACTCATGCTGCGTGGCACGGGCAGGAAGCGATACTGGACTTCCTGGTGAAAAGAGGCGCTGCCGTCGATGCCAAGGACAATCACGGCCAGACCCCGTTGATGCGCGCCGCCGCGGCGGGACGGACAAGAACCGTCGGGCGCTTGCTGGCCAAAGGCGCGGACCCAGCCCAGATCGACTTTCAGGGCAGGACAGCGCAGGTCTTCGCCCAAAGGGCGCGGGCGGAAACGGCGGCCCTGATCGCGCAATGGCCGGAAATACGGCGCCGCCTCGAAGAGGAAAAGCGCGCCCTTGAAAAAAAACAGGCCGAGGACCGCGCCGAAGCCGAAGCTAAAAAACAGGCGGCGGCGCAGCTTGAAAAGCTGAAAAACCTCCGCCCGAAAAAATCACCGTTTAAAAAAGATCCGCCGTAGGAAAACAGGAACCATGACCGCGCAGGAATTAAAAGACGCCTTCCCAACGCCGCCGCCGTCTCAGGAAGAAACAGCGGCGTTCATCGGCGCGGCCGGAAAGGGCGACACGGCTGCCGTCGCGGCATTCCTGGACAGATACCCCACCGCCATCGACGATAATGACAATCGCGGCAATACGGCGCTGATCCAGGCGGCCTCGCAGGGGCAAAAAGAGGTCGCGGAACTGCTGCTGGCCAGAGGCGCGCAGGCAGACCTGAAAAACCACAACGGCTGGGCGGCCCTGTCTTATGCGGCGTTTAACCAGCATATCGGGGTTGTTGAAGCCTTGCTCGAAAACGGCGCTGCCGTCGATACCGAAGACAATGTCCGCTGGACGCCCCTAATGCGGGCGATCATCCAGAAGCGCGAAGACATCATGGCCCTGCTGCTGGAAAAGGGCGCCCGGATTGACACGAAAAGCACGCGCGGCCTGACGCCGCTGATGCTGGCGGCATTGCAGGGGAACGACAATATCGCCAGGTTCCTCCTCAACAAGGGCGCCAACGCCGCTGAAAAAGATATCGCCGAAAAAACCGCCGCGATGATTGCCGGGGAAAAGGGGCACATCGCCCTGGCGGAGATGTTGGAGCAATGGCCGGAAACGCTGCGGCAGCGCGATGCACAGAAGCGCGCCGACATCATGAACCTCAAGGCCAAAGAGCTGTCCGACGCGCAGCTTGAAAAATTAAAAAGCCGCCGCCCGAAGCAATCTCCGTTCAAGAAAAACCAGCCCTGACATGAACAATCAAAAATTAAAGCCGTCTTTCCCCTCTCCCTTGCCCTCCGAACAGGATGTGGCCAAGTTCATTTTTGCGGCAGGCACCGGCGACACCGCCGCTGTCACGGCCTTCCTGAACAGGCATCTGGCCGCCATCGACCGGAAAAGCGCCTCCGGCAACACCGCCGTCACCTGGTCGGCATTGTACGGGAAAAAAGAGATCGTGAAGCTGCTGCTCGAAAATGGCGCCTCGATCGAGGCGAAAGACAAAAACGGCAGGACGCCCCTGCTGAACGCGGCCTGGGGCGGACACCCTGACGTCGCGAGGTTTTTGCTGGCGAAAGGCGCGGACATTCATGCGCGGGACGATCAGGGCTGGACGCCCCTGATGCGCGCGGCCTGGAAAGGGCGCGCCGACATCGTCAGTTTCCTGCGGGAAAGGGGCGCGCACATCGACAGCAAGAGCAAGGACGGCCTCACGCCGCTGATGCTGGCGGCAAACATGAACCGCTGCGATACCGTCATGTTTCTCCTGCAAAACGGCGCCGACACCGCCGCAGCCGACAACAGCGGCAAGACCGCATTGATGATGGCCCGGGAACGGGGATACCACCAGACGGCGAACCTGATCGAGCGCTGGTCTGAACAGCAGCGGCAATGCAAAGATCTGTTCACGGAACGCCATGGCCGGCTGCAAAAACAGCGCCCGCCTAAATCTCCGTTTAAAAAGGGGCCCTTATGAACGGCGAATATGAAGATTCCGTGGCTCCGCAGGAACCCCTCCAGCAGGAAGTGGACGCCTTTGTCGCCTCCGCCCGCTTTTCCGACACGGCCGCGATCACGGCCTTCCTGGGCCAATACCCCGCCGCCATCGACCAGAAAAGCTCTTCCGGGCATACCGCCCTGACCAAAGCCGCCGCCAACGGGCAAAGGGACATGGTGGCGCTGCTGCTGAAAAAGGGCGCGCAAATTGAGGCGCTCGGCGATAACAAAAAGACGGCTTTGCTGTGGGCCGCCCATAACGGGCACACCGAGACGGTGAGGCTGTTGCTGGATAATAAAGCGGACATCACCGCATCATACAATGATGGCCTGACACCACTGATCATCGCGGCCTGGAGCGGACACACCGAAACCGTGCAACTACTTCTCGAAAACGGGGCGGCAATTGACGCCGCCTGCAAAACCGACACGACAGCGCTGATGCTGGCAGCCTGCTGGGGGCAGACGGAGACCGTCCGGCTTCTGCTGGAGAAAGGCGCCGACACGGCCAAAAGAAATCATGTCGGCGAGACCGCCCTGATGCTTGCCCAGCGGGGGCAGAAAGTGGAAACCGCCGCGCTGCTCGAGCAATGGCCGGAGCTGCAGCGCCGGCGCAAGGAAGAAGAGAAACGGCGCGCCGAAGCGCTTGCCGAAAGCCGGTTTAAGGCCCGGTTTAAGGCCCGGCTTGAAAAACTGAAGGCCAAGCGCCCGCCGCAACCGCCGTTCAAGAAGAAAATGTAAGGCAGCACAGATGTCCGGTTATAGGTTAAAAAAACGCCTTCCTCCCCCCTCGCCCTCTCAACAGGAGGTGAACGGCTTTGTTGACGCTGCCGGCAGGGGCGACACGGTTGAAGTGACGACCTTCCTGGACAAATATATCTCTTTCATCAATGAGCAGGGCCGCGATGACCATACCGCTCTGACCAATGCCGCCGCCGAAGGGCAGAAAGAAATGGTGGAACTGCTGCTGGCCAAAGGGGCGCAAATTGACGCGAAAGGCGATAATAAAAAGACGGCTTTGCTGTGGGCCTCCCACAACGGGCACAAGGAAACAGCAGAGGTGCTGCTGAAAAATAAAGCCAACATCAATGCGGAATATAACCAGGGCCTGACGCCCCTGATTATAGCCTCCTGGATGGGGCACACGGATATCGTGGACTTGCTGGTGAAAAACGGCGCGCCGGTTGATGCCGGGACCAGATGGGGTATGACGGCCCTGATGCTGGCGGCCAATGCCGGGGTCACAGAAACCGTCGCCTTGCTGATCGATAGGGATGCTGCTGTTGACAGCGTAAATCAGGCGGGCGAAACCGCCCTGACGCTGGCCCGGAGAATGAAGAAAACCGAGACGGCAGCGCTGCTTGAAGAAGAGCTGGAAATGCAACGGCAGCGCAGAGAAACCGCCTTGGCGCTGGCCCAAAGCCAGGTTCTTGCCAAAAAGCTAGCTGAAGAGCTCGCCGAAAGCACGGCCAAGGCCCTGTCTGACGCGCATTTTGAAAAGCTGAGAGCCCAGCGCCCGCCGAAACCGCCGTTTAAAAAGGGGCCTCCCTGACATGAACGACGAGTATGGAGATGACGCCCCTGAACGGGCCCCCTCCCAGCAGGAAATAGACGCCTTCGTTGACGCTGCGGAAAAAGGCGATGCCAACGCCGTCACGGCCTTCCTTGACGGATATGCAGATTTCATTGACCGCAGAAGCCTGGGCGGGACGGCCCTGACAAAAGCGGCGGCTGAGGGGAAGAAGAAGGTGGTGGAACTGCTGCTGGAGCATGGCGCGCAGATTGACGCCGCGGATCAGGCCGGCGAGACCGCCCTGATGCTGTCGGCGTTAAAGGGCCATACGGACATCGTCAGGCTGCTCCTCGAAAAAGGCGCCGATGCCGGCAAGGAGAACAACCGGGACCAAACCGCACTGATGATGGCGCGGATATGGGGCGACGCGCTTGACATAGCCGCCCTGATCGAACAATGGCCGGAGATCCAGCGCCGGCGCAAGGAAGAAGCGCAGCACAGCGCTGAAGAACACGCCGAAACCAGGGCGCAGGAACGCGCCGCCGCGCAGCTTGATAAGCTGAAAATCAGGCGCCCGCCGCGTTCACCACTCAAGAAGAAAATGTGAGGCCGCCCAGATGTCAGAGTATAATTTGAAAAACGCCTTCCCCTCCCCGCCGCCCTCCCAGCAGGAAGTGGACGAATTCCGCCATGCCGCAGGCCGCGGCGACAAGGCCGCCGTCACGGCCTTCCTCGACAAATATCCGGCAGCGGTTGACCATGCCTCCATTTTCGGCGATACGGCCCTGACCTACGCGGCGCAACGGGGACGAAAGGAAATCGTGGAGCTCCTGCTGGAAAAAGGCGCGATTACCGATGCGCCGGACAGCACCGGGCAGACTCCGTTCATGTGGGCAACTGAGAACAGGCACAAGGATATTGCGGAATTGCTGTGGGAAAAAACCGCTTCCGCCGCCGCGAAAGACCACCGCAGAGCCCTGCACGCCGCGCTCAAGGAAAAAAAATCCAAAACCCCCTCCGCCGGCATGGTCGGCGATTTTGTTGACGCCGCAGGCCGGGGGGATGTGAATGCCGTTACAGAATTCCTTGACCAGTACATAACCGCCATAAACCAGGTTGATGAAGACAACTATACCGCACTGACCATGGCGGCGTTTAATGGGCAGACAGCCGTCGTGGTGCTGTTGCTGGAAAGAGGGGCGCAGATTGACATGCGCGACAGCAGCGGCAAGACCCCGCTGCTGTGCGCGGCGGGGATGGGGCATACCGGTATTGTGGAGCTGCTGTGGAAAAAGGGCGCTTCCCTCCATGTCAAAAACAATAGAAATGAAACGGCGCTGATGCTGGCGGCGGTGACGGGAAAAACCGATACTGTGCAGTTTTTTCTTGAACAGGGGGTTCCGACTGACGCGGTGGATGAACACGGCCGGACCGCCCAGATGATGGCCAAAACCAACAGCCGCACTGAAACGGCGGAGCTGATCGAGCACTGGCCGGAAATCCGGCTGCAACTCGAGGAAAAGGCGCTGGAACTTGCCAAAAAGCAGGACGAAGAACGCGCCAGAAAAGAGGGTGAAGCCAAGGCCGAAGCGCTGAATGCCCTGCGCCTTGAAAAGCTGAAAGGCCGGCGCCCGCCAAAACCTCCTCTTAAATGGGACCGGCCCTGACATGACAGATCGCGAACCGGATATTTATTTTCTTCCGCCCGTCCCCTCCCAGCAGGAGGTGGATGCCTTCGTCATCGCGGCGGGTTCCGGGAAGGAATCCGAGGCCGCGGCATTCCTGGACAAATATCCCGGCGCCGTCAACCAGAAAAATATCCATGGCAACACGGCCCTCATCAATGCGGCCTGGATGGGACAAAGCGCGATGGTGGAGTTCCTCCTGAAAAAGGGTGCCGCCGTTAACGGAAAAAGCGATACCGGCCTGACACCGCTGATGGCGGCGGCCTGGCGGGGCAGGACCTGGATCATCAAACCTCTTATCGACAAGGGCGCGTCCCCCGATGATGCCAACAACAAGGGTAAAACCGCGCTGATGCTCGCCCGGGAGGAAACACATCCGGAAACAGCGACGCTCATCGAGGAATGCGCGGAAATCCAGCGGCGCAGGGCGCGTGATCTTGCCGACGCTGAAAGAAAAAAAATAACCGATGGGCGGCTTGAAAGGCTGAAAAAGCGCCGCCCGCCGAAACCGCCGTTTAAAAATAAAATGTAAGGCCGCACCGATGTCCGATCATGGTTTAAAAAACGCCTTCCCCGCCCCGACGCCCTCCGAAAACGAGCTGGATGTTTTTTTCGACGCCGTGACAAAGGGAAACCTCTCCGCCACCCGGGCGTTCCTGGACAAGCATCCTTCCTGCGTCAATCAGCCCATCATTAACAGCGCCGTGCCGCTGATGCGGGCGGCCTATTACCAGCAGCTGGAAGTGGCCCGCATCCTGCTGGTCAAGGGCGCTGACCCGAACATCGGCGACCTCAGCGACTGGACGGCATTGATCTATGCGGCGCGGAACGGGCAGTTGGAGATGATCGACCTGCTGCTCGAGCACGGCGCCGCGATCGACAGGAAAGTCGAATCCTCCGGCCTGACGGCGCTGATGTTTGCCGCGCTCATGGGCCAGGACGAAGCGGTCAGTCTCTTGCTTGAGAAAGGCGCCGATGCCGGCGTGAAAAGCATCGCTGGAGAAACTGCCCTGGGCTTCGCCAAAAGAGAAGGCTATCCACAAGCGGTGGTGCTGCTGAAGGAATGGCAGCAGCGCAAGGAGCGCGCGCTGGCCGATACCCGGGCCCAGGCGTCAGCCGCCGCCCGCCTCGAAAAACTCAAAACCCGCCGCCCGAAGCAATCACCGCTTAAAAAGAAAATATGAGGCCGCGCAGATGTCTAATCATACCTTAAAAAAGCGCTTCCCTTCGCAAACGCCGTCCCAAAAGGAGGTGGATAAATTTTGCCTTGCCGCAGGAAATGGCGACACGGCGGCAGTCACGGAATTTCTGGACAAACATGTCTCTTCAATCAACCAATGGGCCAGGCTCGGCTATACGGCCATGACAAAAGCGGTCTATGAAGGCCAGAAAGAAATAGTGAAACTGCTGCTGCAAAAAGGCGCGCGCATCGGGGAGTGCGACAAAAATGACTGGACACCATTGATGTACGCAGTGTTGGGCAGACAAGAGGGTGTCATGAAACTATTGTTAGAAAGCGGCGCCTCCATCGACAGGGAAAACGACATCCGCCTGGGTTGGACGCCCCTGATGATGGCGGCACATATGCAGCAACCGGACATTGTTGCCCTGCTGCTGGAGAGAGGCGCTGACATTGACGCAACAAACCATGACGGCTGGACAGCCCGCAGACTGGCAAAAGGCCATTTAAAAACGATAGCGCTGATTGACAAAGGTCCAGAGATGCGCCGGCAATACAGACTCAGAAGCCAGCGCCCCCCGCAATCGCCTTTCAAGAAAAGAGGGTCGGCATGAATCCGAGGCCCGACGAAACTGAAATTTATATTTTTTCCATGGCGGCCAGTGATGGCAAAGAAAATTATGTTCGGGAGTTTCTGGATAAATACCCCGGCGGCGCCGATTTGAGAAACCAATTTGGCGGCACCGCCCTGAACTATGCGGCATTGCGCGGTCAGATGGGGATTGTGGAATTATTGATTGAAAAAGGAGCCAGCATCGACCTGCCGGACAATAACGGCGACACGCCCTTGATGTGCGCCGCCATAAAAGGCCATCGTGAACTTGTCTTGCGGCTTCTCGAAAAAGGAGCCTCCTTCGACAAAACAAATCATGAGGGAAAGACGGCCCTGATACTGGCCGAAGACAGAGAGCAGGCGGAAACCGCCGCACTCATCCTGCGCCACGCCGAAGCCAATCTCAAAAAACAGGCCACCATGCGGCTTGAAAAACTCAAAACCCGCCGCCCGCCGCAATCGCCATTTAAAAAGGGCCCGAAATAGCAATTATAATACTATGAATATGTAAATATCCGATCAGCTTGACGTTGACAGAATCATAGTTATGCTAAAAGATAACCCTTCACAATAATATTATATAGAGGTGCTCTATGGGCGTGATCAAGAAAATCCAGGACATGAAAAACGAAATGACGCGCTGGCGGCAGAAGCTGCACCAGGAGCCGGAATTGGCGTTTGAAGAACGCGCCACGGCGCGTTTTATCACCCGCCAGCTGCAGGCTTTCGGGATTGAAGTGCACGGGCTGACCAAGACCGGCGTCATCGGCGTGCTGCACGGCAAGAACGGCCCCGCCTCCCAAACCGGCGGCAAAGCCATCATGCTCCGCGCCGACATGGACGCCCTGCCGCTCAAGGAAGAAACCGGCGTGTTGCATTGCTCGCGCAATCACGGGGTGCACCATGCCTGCGGCCACGACGGCCATATGACGATGCTGCTGGGCGCCGCAAAATACCTGGCGCAGACCCGGGATTTCGACGGCACGGTTTATTTCGTGTTCCAGCCCGCCGAAGAGCATATCGGCGGCGCCAAGGAACTGATTAAGGCCGGGTTGTTCCAGAAATTCCCCTGCGACGAAGTCTATGGGCTGCATAACTTCCCCGGCATTCCGCTCGGCGTCATGGCCTCAGGCCCGGGCCCGCTGCTCGCCGCTTCCGACGAGTTCCACATCACTTTCGACGGCGCCGGCGGCCATATCGCGCGCCCGGAGAACACCACCAACATCATCGGCGCCGCCGCAGAAGTCATCGCCGCCATCAAGGCGATGACCGACAAGGAGATCAAGCCCGGCGAACCCGCGCTGATGCACGTCGCCGCCGTCAAGACCGACAGCCAGGCGACCAACGTCCTGCCGGATTCCATCTACCTGCAAGGCAGCGTCCGCAGCTTCGATTCCGCCCTGCACGACAAGCTGAAGGAAAACCTGACGCAGATCGTCAACGCCGCCGCCGCCAAATACGGCGCCACCGTGACGCTGGAATTCAAGAACGGCTATCCGGCGCTGGTCAACAGCAAGCCGGAAACGGATTTCGCGCTGGACATCGCCAAGGACATCGTCGGCGCCAACCGGGTGATCACTCCCGTGCCGCGCACCATGGGCATCGAGGATTTCGCCTATTACCTGCATCACAAGCCCGGCAACTTCATGTGCATCGGCACCGGCAAGGCCGACGGCTCGGCCTTCGCCGACCTGCACAGCGCCAAGTATGACTT
>JAIOQI010000021.1 GCA_021413445.1 Alphaproteobacteria bacterium
TTATTTATCAATATGATAGCTTGTTCATTAATTTAATTTATGGAAAGATATTGACATAATACCAATATGTTATGTATAAATATTACCTGGACACGTTCACTGCGCGCAACATTTGAAGGGATATATAAAAGTCATGCCAATCACAACACCCCAGCACACCGACTCCCTCGAAACCTATCCGGCAACCCCCCGTATTTTCGGGCGCAAAGACCATATGGCTCCGCTTCAAACCAAAAGCGCCGCCGCCATGTCAACGCAGACTCTGACAGCGGAAGAAGCCGCCGCAGTGCCCTCGGCGCCGAATCTTGATAAAACCGGAACCGCCAATACCAACAGGTTTTCTGTTTTAAAAAAACCCGCGCCGGCCTCGCACGAACATGAGCAGGATGAAAAATTTATATCCCCGCGCCTGAAAAAATATCAGAACGTCATCTGGGATACGATGAAAAATACGGTTGACCTGACCAAGTTCGCCGACCTGGACAGGCCCGCCGCAACCCAGGAAATCCTGCACCTGATCCAGGAAATCGCGACCCATCACGCTTTCAGCATATCCTCATCCGAGCTGGACTATCTCTGCCGGATTACATCTGACGAGATGCTGGGCTTTGGGCCGCTCGAACCCCTTCTGAACCGTGACGACGTCGATGAAATCATGGTCAACGGCTACAACACCGTCTATGTCGAAATCAACGGAAAAGTCGAAAAATCATCGGTTGCATTCCGGGATGAAGGTCACCTGGTTGCGGTATGCCAGAGGATTGCCGGAAAAGTGGGACGGCGCGTGGATACCTCCAGCCCGATATGTGATGCCCGGCTGCCGGACGGATCCCGCGTGAATATCATCCTGCCGCCCCTGGCGCTTGACGGCACCATCCTCACCATCCGCAAATTCTCGCGTGAAAAGATGACGCTGGAAAGAATGATTGAACTGGGCTCCGTCGATCTTTTTACGGCAGAGCTGATCCGCATCATTGCCGCCTGCCGCGCCAACATCCTGGTGTCCGGCGGAACCGGCAGCGGCAAGACGACGATGCTGAACTGCCTGACAAAACACATCAGCCCCCGCGAGCGTATCGTGACCTGCGAAGACACCGCCGAGCTGCGGCTGCAACAGCCCCATGTCCTGCGCCTTGAAACCCGCCCGGCCAACATTGAAGGCGGCGGCGAAGTGACTATGCGCGACCTGGTCAAAAACTGCCTGCGTATGCGGCCCGAGCGCATCATCGTCGGGGAAGTCCGCAGCTCCGAAGCCTTTGAGCTCCTGTCCGCCATGAACACCGGCCACGACGGGTCGATGGGCACCATCCATGCCAACACCCCCCGGGACGCGCTGTCGCGCCTGGAGAACATGATCGCCATGACCGGGATGAATCTCCCGACGCAAATCGTGCGGCAGCAAATTTCCACAGCCGTAAATGTTATCATCCAGATCCAGCGCATGAGAGACGGCTCGCGCAAAGTTGTGAGCATCTCCGAAATCACCGGCATGGAAGGGGATATTATCGCCTTGCAACCCCTCGTCACATTCCAGCACATGGGGGAAAATGCCGCCGGCATGGTCATTGGCAACTTTAATGCCTCCGGCCTCAAACCCCGCTTCTTCGACAAACTGCGTCAATTCAATCTCGAAGAGAGATTCACCAGCCTCATGGAGAGCGTCGAGGATACACTCTGAGGCGGTCCCGGCTAATACTGGATTTTCAACCGGCTGAGCGGCTTGTATAACAGCAGGCCGCTGATGAACCCGCCGATATGGGTGTCCCAGGCGATGGGGTTGTCCGTACCCGGCACGCCGAAAACCCCGAAGAAAACCGAAATGCCGATCCAGATCAGGACGAAAGGCAGCAGCTTCCGGTACCCCCGGCCCATCATCCCTTCCATATACATCAAGGCGATGACGCCGCCGAACAACCCGCTGATCGCCCCCGAAGCCCCCACCATCGGCGCATCCGTTTCGGGAGAAGCCAGTGCATGAACCAGGGCGCCGAACAGGCCGCTGATAAAATAAAGCAGCAACAGCCGCCGGCCGCCGATCTTCTTCTCGATCCCGGCGCCGAAAGCCATCAGCGTGCCGACGTTGATGCCGAGGTGCAGCCATCCGCCGTGGATGAACATGTGCGTGATGGGGGAAACAATCCCGGCGAAATCCAGCGGCTGGCCGCTGGAATACCTCGCCGGGACAAAACCGAAAGCATAAATATCGTCCGGCGTCATGAACCCCGGAAAAAAAGTCATCCCTAAAAAAACCGCGATATTGACCAGGCACAGGGCTTTCACCACCGGCGGCAAGTTCAGGACCGGCTCTGCCGGGGCCTTGTCCTGATGGTGGATAAAACGGGCTTTTTCAATAGCTTCCCTCTCTTTTGCGTCCGGGAACCGGGTCACTTTGGGATCGTCGTTGCCGTCCATTTTTGTCATAGTGTTCTCAAAGGTTGCTCATCGCTCGCGGAATCGAGTATGCTCCCTCTCAATTTTGATTGCAAACAAACCACTGACAAAAAGGATACCTGAAAATGCCCTCCTCCGTAAAACGCGTTGCCGATGCGCCCGCAAAACCCAATGATCTCGGGGCGCACTTCATGCCGTTCACCGCGCAGCGCCAGTTCAAGGGCAAGCCGCGCATGATCGTGTCGGCGAAGGGCATGTACTGCACCTCCGATGACGGCCGCCAGATCCTCGACGCTTCCGCCGGCATGTGGTGCATGAACGCCGGGCACTGCCACCCGAAAATAGTCGCCGCCATCCAGAAGCAGGCGGCGGACCTCGACTATGCGCCGAACTTTTCCTACGGCCATCCGGTGGCGTTTCAGGCGGCGGCGCGCCTCTGCGCGGAGATGCCGGGCGACATCGAGCATGTCTTCTTCAGCAACTCGGGCTCCGAGGCCGTCGATACGGCGATCAAGATCGCCATCGCCTACCAGCGCGCGCGGGGCAAGGGCACCAAGACCAGGATCATCGGCCGCGAGCGCGGCTATCACGGCGTCAACATCGCCGGCATCTCGGTCGGCGGCCTCGGCTATAACCGCAAGGTTTTCTCGGCGGCGCTGATGCCGGGCGTCGATCACATCCCCCACACCCACAACCTGGAAAAACAGGCCTTCAGCAAACTGCAGCCGGAATGGGGCGCGCATCTGGCCGACGAGCTGGAAAACCGCATCCTCCTGCACGACGCCGAGAATATCGCCGCCGTCATCATCGAGCCGGTGGCCGGCTCCACCGGCGTGCTGGTGCCTCCGAAAGGCTACCTGGAGAAAATCCGCGCCATCTGCACCAAGCACGACATCCTGCTGATTTTCGACGAGGTCATCACCGCCTGGGGCCGCCTCGGCAAGGCGACGGCAGCGGAATATTTCAATATCATGCCGGACATCATCACCTCCGCCAAAGGCATCAACGGCGGCAGCGTGCCGATGGGCGCCACCTTCATCCGCAAGGGCATTTACGACGCCTTCATGCAGGGCGGCGAATTCGGCGTCGAGTTCATGCACGGCTACACCTATTCCGGTCACCCGCTCGCCTGCGCCGCGGCTTTGGCGACGCTGGACGTTTATAAAGAGGAAAAACTGTTCGAGAACGCAGCCAAACTGGAGAAGAAGTGGTCGGAGGCGCTGCATAGCCTGAAAGGCGCGCCGCATGTGATCGACATCCGCGCCATCGGCCTGATGGGCGCGGTGGAGCTGGATCCCGGCACCCGCAACCCGCCGCACGAAATGTCCCGCGCCATGGAAACCTTCGACAAGCTGTTCTTCGACGAAGGCATCATGATGCGTTTCACCGGCAACGTCATGGCGATGTCGCCGCCGCTGATCGTCAACGAAAGCCAGATCGACGAGATCGTGGCCAAGCTGGGCAAAACGCTGAAGACGGTGAAGTAATTATTTATCCCTGCAGCGCCAGCCACGGCTTGAAGGCGATCTCGTCCTCCAGCCGTTTCGCCACCTGCAGCACCAGCGCGTCCTTCAGGAATCCGCCCATCACCTGCAGCCCGACGGGCAGGCCGTCCTTGCCCATGCCGGCGGGCAGCGAGGCGGCGGGCAGCTTGGCAAGGTTGGCGGGATAGGTGAAGGGCGTCCAGTCTTCCCAGGGCTTGCCCTTTTCCGTCACTGGCATATCGACCCCGGCATTGAAGGCCGTCATCGCCGTTGTCGGTGTGATAATGACGTCATAAGTCTCCAGCAGGCCCCTGAAATATTCGCCGATCGTCATGCGCTCGCGCTCGGCCTGGAGATAATCATATAAACCGAGCGCATCGCCCTTGGCCGCCCAATGCAGAAAGCGCGGGTCGAGCTTGTTCCGCTCCCGGGCGTTGAATTGCGCCACGCTGTAGGAGGCAAGGGCGCTCCAGTGCTTGTTGAAAACGTCCACGAGGTGCTGGATATTCAGCTTCACATCATCCACCTCGCCGATGCCGCTGAGGATAACGCGGATTTTCTTAAACTCTTCCAGAACCACCGGCGTCGCGCTGACGCCGTTGATCGACGTGGCATAGGCGATGCGCAGCTTCGGCAGCGGTTTTTTCAGCGCGGCAGTGAAATTCAGCGGCGCGTAAGGCAGGGCGTTCCAGTCGCGGGCATCCGGCAAAGTCAATACATCCAACATCATCGCGGCATCTTCGACGCTGCGCGCCAGGGGCCCGATGGCCGACAGAGTGGAAAACAGGCTGGGCGGCCAGCTCGGCACCAATCCCGGGCTGGGCTTGAAGCCGAAAACACCGCTAAAACTGGCGGGAATGCGGATGGAGCCGCCGGCATCGCTGCCGAGGTTTAAAAATGCCATGCCGGTCGCCGCGGCGACGGCCGCCCCGCCCGAGGAGCCGCCCGGGGTTTTTTCCATGTTCCACGGATTGCGGGTGATGCCGTGCAGCGGGCTGTGGGTGACGCCCTTATGGCCATATTCCGGCATGGTGGTCTTGCCGATAAAAACCGCGCCCTGTTCGCGCAGCCGGGCCACGGGCGGGGAATCTTCCGGCTGCTTGATGGAGCTGGAAACGACGGAGCCGTAGCGGGTCGGCCAGCCCTTGTAATGAAACCAGTCCTTAATCGTGGCGGGGATGCCGTCCAGGCTGCCCATCGGCTCATTTTTCATCCAGCGGCTTTCCGAGCCCCGCGCCTGGTGCAGCGCATATTTTTCATCCAGGAAACTGAAGGCGTTCAGGGCGGGGTTATATTTGAGAATCTGCTTCAGGCAGGCTTCCGTCACCTCGACCGGGGATAATTTCCGGCGCTGGTACAGCGCCATAATTTCGCGGATTGGCAATTGGGAAATTGATGCTAACATTGTATGATGTCTTTGTTTTTAGCCTGATAAACCATTCGATGAATGTTTTATGATACAATGGGGAGTATCCAAAAGGGTAGAAATCAATTTTCCCCGGATGCGGTTCTGAAGGAGTTTCAGATGGCGAAAACCGTCGCATTTATCATATATCCCCTTGTGATTACAGGGTTTGTATTATTTATGGCGCAGGCTGTTCCGGCAGGGGCGCAAGACAGCGGTTATGAGGGATTGATCGCGCCGCCCCCCTCTGAAGCACCCGCCGCCGCGCCGGAGACAGCCACGCCTGCCCCCGATGACGCCGGCTATGGCGGCCTCCTGGCGCCCGCGCCCTCCACCGGCGGCAACGGACAAGCGCCGATACCGCAGGAGCCAGCCGGATATGGCGGGCTTATCCCGGGTTATGTCCAAGAAAATTCCGCTGCCAGCAGCCCGCCGCCGGAAAAACAGCAGCCGCAAATGAGCTCAACTCCCGGCGGGACCGAGCCGGCAACGCCGAAAACATCCGATGATCTAAAAAACATAGCGGCGATACGCGCCCAGGACCGCAACGGCAACGGCATACCCGACGAACTTGAGCAAGTAGGGAAGGTTTCCGACAAAACGGCAAAGACCCTCGGCACGCCGTATGAGCGCATTGAGAATATGCTGCCGACGGAATATATGGCCAAACAAAACATCGACCAACTGATGCCCGGGGTCAGGGACAATAAAATCCCGCCTAAAGTACGCGCTGAAAATGCCCGCAAGGCCCATCAGGACCTGGAAACGCTGGCCGACGGCCTGCGGTTCAAAAAACTGGTCCCGGATAAAATCTACCGGGATATGGGCCTTCCTGACAGTTTTATCCAGGAAGAAAAAGAAGGCAATGAAAAAGCCCTGGTGCGGCTGAACGAAGCGCTTAATGAATTGAAAAAATATTAAGGAATCCTCATGAAGGCAGATAACCAGAACATCAAAAAACCCGGTGTCGTCATCGGCCTTTCCGCGGTGATCGTGTCCGTCGATCACCGCGACTCCGGCGGCGCGGGAACCCAGGCCGAGCCGATGGTCTTTATCGTCCGCGGCGCGGAGCATACGCTTTCTGTCGGTGTGGTGCCGACCAACGAGGACGGCGACGCCCTGCCTTTCGGCCCCTTCGACCCGGACAGCCACGAAACGCCGGAGCTGGGCTTGCGCAGCTGGGTGAAGGACCAGACCCCCATCGTGCCGGGCTATGTGGAGCAGCTTTATACCTTCGGCAACCGCGGCCGTTATATCGGGCAAAAACAGGACGAGCTGCGGGTGATCTCGATCGGCTATCTGGCGCTCACCCATCAGGAGAAAACCCGCACCTCGGAAAAAGTGTTCTGGGGCGACTGGTACAGCTATTTCCCGTGGGAAGACTGGCGGCGGGGCAAACCTGAAATGATCGGCACCGTCATCGAACCCGGCCTCAAAAAATGGGTCAATGCCGCCGACAGCGCGGAAGCGAAACTCCACCGCCGCACGCGCGCAAACCTGTGCTTCGGGCTGGGCGGCATCGCCTGGGACGAGGAAAAAGTCCTCGAGCGCTACGAGCTTTTATATGAGGCCAGGCTGGTCTATGAAGCGGTGCGCGATAAAAAGATCAAGGCCGACTACACGCTCGTCCCGGGAACCTCCATGCTCTACGACCACCGCCGCATCCTGGCGACCGCCATGAGCCGGCTGCGCGGCAAGCTGAAATACCGTCCCGTGGTGTTCGAGCTGATGCCATCAGAATTCACCCTGCTGCACCTGCAAAAAACCGTGGAAGCGATCATGGGCCACCCCCTGCACAAGCAGAATTTCCGCCGCCTGGTTGAAAGCTCCGGCATGGTCGAGGAAATTCCCGGCAAAAAATCCGCCGCCGCCGGCGGCCGGCCCGCCGCGCTATTCCGCTTCCGCCGCGGCGCCCTTCTGGAGCGCCCCTCGCCGGGGATGAAGCTACCGCCGATCGGCGGCTGAATCGATTCGCGGCTTAACTTTTTCGTTCCTCATTTTCGCGATTTTGAAATATCGGAACAAAATCCGGTAAGAAAATTTCATTGTTATAACGTTGATATAAAATAATAATTTTAAATGAAGCTCAATTAATCAAATCTTCATTGACTTATGCTCTAATAGAGTATATTACTTATACTCATGGAGAGTATATAAGGAGAATCGAAATGTTTGATACCGTCGTCCAAAACCCCAAGCTCGAATACACCCCCGCCGTCGCGAAAGAAACGGCGGCGCTGTACGACAAGGTCAAGCGCGTGGTGAACGAGCTGGACTGGGCGACCTTCGCGCCGTACATCCTGGAAATCAACCGCCTGAAAAAAGAAAAAGGCGCGGTGATCCTCGCGCACAATTATATGACGCCGGAAATTTATCACTGCGTGGCGGATTTCGCCGGCGACTCCCTGCAGCTGGCGCAGCAAGCCGCCAAGACGGACGCCAAAATCATCGTCCAGGCGGGCGTGCACTTCATGGCGGAAACCTCGAAAATTCTCTCGCCGGAAAAAACCGTGCTGATCCCCGATCTCAAGGCCGGCTGCTCGCTCGCCGCTTCCATCACCGCCGCCGACGTGCGCTTGTTACGGGAGAAGTACCCAAATGTACCAATTGTCACCTACGTCAATACCTCCGCCGAAGTGAAGGCGGAATCGGACATTTGCTGCACCTCGTCCAATGCGCTGGCGATTGTCGAAAGCTTCGACAGCGACACGATCCTGATGATCCCCGACCAATACCTCGCCCGCAACATCGCCAAGCAGACCAAGAAAAAAATCCTCACCTGGCAGGGCTCCTGCGAAGTGCATGAGCGCTTCACGCCGGAAGACATCCGGACATTCCGCAAGGCCTATCCCGGCGCGGTCGTGCTGGCGCACCCCGAATGCCCGCCGGAAGTGGTGGCGGAGGCCGATTTCGCCGGTTCCACCAAGGCGATGAGCGACTATGTCGCCAACAAGCAGCCCAAAAAAGTGGTGATGGTGACGGAATGCTCGATGTCGGACAACGTCTCGGTCAACAACCCGGGCGTCGAGTTCGTGCGCCCCTGCAACCTCTGCCCGCACATGAAGCGGATCTCCCTCAAAAACATCCTCACCTGCCTGCAGACGATGGGCCATGAAGTGACCGTCGATCCGGCCATCGCGGCGCGGGCAAGGCTGGCGGTGGAAAAAATGCTTGCAGTAAAGGTGTAACATGAAAGCAGAAATCAAAAACAGCGCGGAAGTGGTGATTGTCGGTGCCGGCGCCGCCGGCTTGTTCGCGGCCCTCAGCCTCGCGCCGCAGCGCGTCATCGTCCTCAGTGAAAAACCTCTCGGCGGCATTTGCGCCAGCTGCTGGGCGCAGGGCGGCATTGCAGCGGCGGTGGACAAGGAAGACACGGTTTCCAGCCATGCGGCGGACACCATGAAAGCGGCGGCCGGTACCGCCGACGCCGAAGTCGTGCGCATGCTCACCGCCGAAGCGCCGCACTACATCAAACTGCTCGAGAACTACGGCGTGAAGTTCGAGCGCGACGCGCAAGGCACCTTTAAACTGAGCCGCGAGGCCTGCCATGGCCGCCGCCGGGTGCTGAAAGCCGCCGCCGGGGACGGTTTCGGCTACGAGCTGATGCGGGCGCTGGTGGAAACGGTCAAAAAAACGCCTTCGATCATTTTTATCGATGGCGTTTCCGCCGAGCGCATTATCCGCCGCAACGGCGCCAATATGGGCGCGGTGCAGGGCGTGCTTGCCCGCCAGCTCAAGGATGGCCAGCCGGTTGTTTTTGCGGCGCCCGCCGTAATCCTGGCGACCGGCGGCGTGGGCGGGCTTTATGCCGCCACCACCAATCCCTTGGGCGCGGTCGGCCGCGGCATTGCGATGGCGGCCACGGCAGGCGCGGTGTTGTCGGACCTCGAATTCGTGCAGTTCCACCCCACCGCGCTGGACATCGGCGAAGATCCCGCCCCGCTGGCGACCGAAGCGCTGCGCGGCGAAGGCGCGTACCTTCTGAACAGCCGCGGCGAGCGCTTCATGCTCGATTATCACGAAATGGCCGAACTGGCGCCGCGCGACGTCGTCAGCCGCGGCATTTTTGCGCAAATCCAGAAAGGGCAGAAAATTTATCTCGATTGCCGCCATATCGATGTGGCGCATTTCCCGGCGCTGCTGCAAGCCTGCGCCCGCGCCAACCTCAACCCGCAACGCGACCTGGTGCCGGTGATGCCGGCGGTGCACTACCACATGGGCGGCGTCGCCACGGACATGAACGGCCGCACCAGCGTGCAGGGCTTATGGGCCTGCGGCGAAGTCGCGGCCACCGGGCTGCACGGCGCCAACCGCCTCGCCAGCAATTCGCTGATGGAAGCGGTGGTGATGGGCGGCCGCGCCGCGCTGGATGTGCAGAAATTCAAGGGCAAAACCTTCGCCATCAACCTGAATGCCCAGCCCAAACTGCCGCAAACCGCCAGCCTGGAGCAGGAAAAAGATTCCTTACGCCACATCATGACGGACCTGGTCGGCGTCATCCGCGACGAACAGGGCATGCTCGAGGCCATCCGCCGCATCGTTAAAATCGCCGAGACGGCAAAAAGCAAGGATACCAAGCTGGCCGATATGGCGCTGGTGGCGCGGCTGGTGGCGGTCTCGGCGCTGCAGCGCACCGAAAGCCGGGGCGGCCATTGCCGCAGCGACTTCCCGAAAGCGGTGAGGTCTTGGCAGAAGAGGACTTTTGTGACATTAAAGGAAATCGACGCACTGACAACGATTGCAACAACCTTAACCGCAAAACTGGAAAACGCAGCATGACCACGAACGTCGCGCCTTTATCGCATCTCATCCTGGAACCGCTGGTGCGCCTTGCACTGGAGGAAGACCTCGGCCGCGCCGGCGACATCACCAGCGACAGCGTGATTCCCTTTGAGGCCCGCGCAAAGGTCGTGATGGCTTCCCGTCAAGAAGGCGTGATCGCCGGGCTGGACGCGGCGGAAATCGCCTTCAAGCTTGTGGATTCGACCCTGAGCGTCAAGCGCCTGAAAGCCGAAGGCGCGGAAGTGAAACCCGGCGACGAGGTGATGGAGATCGAGGGCCGGGCGCGCTCGATCCTCACCGCCGAGCGCGTGGCGCTGAATTTTGTCGGGCGCATGTCGGGGATTGCGACGCTGACAAATAAAATGGTCAAGGCCGTCGGCAATCATCCGGCAAAAATCTGCTCGACCCGGAAAACCACGCCCGGCCTGCGCGCCGTGGAGAAATACGCCGTCAAGGCCGGCGGCGGCGCCAACCACCGTCTCGGCCTCGACGATGCGATCCTCATCAAGGACAACCACATCGCGATTGCGGGCGGCGTCGCCATCGCCCTCCGCCGCGCCAAGGAAAACGCGGGGCATATGGTCAAAATCGAAATTGAAGTCGATACGCTGGAGCAACTCAAGGAAGTTCTGGAAGAAGGGGCCGATGTCGTGATGCTCGACAATATGAGCCTTGAAGACATGACGGCGGCCGTGAAGATGGTGAACGGCCGCGCCCTGGTCGAGGCTTCCGGCGGCGTGACGCTGGAGCGCATCCCGAAAATCGCCGCGACCGGGGTGGATATGATTTCCACCGGCGCGCTCACCCATAGCGCCCCCAATTTCGATGTCGGCCTGGATTTCAGGGCGGCAGCCTAAACGATTTTCATTTTCGCGCGGCGGCGGGAGAAAAACGGCCCGAACTCGACCAGAAGGATGGCGGCCATAATCAGGCTGCACCCAACCCAACCGGGGACCGTCAGGCGCTCGTGCGACAGGAGCGCGCCGGACAGCGCGGCAAAAACCGCCTCCGAACTCATGATGATCGCCGAATCCACCGAAGGCGTATATTGCTGCGCCACCACCTGCAATGTGTAAGCGATGCCGCCCGACACCGCGCCGGCATAAAGGATGGGATAACCGGCTGCGAGGATGTTGTTCAGGTCAGGGTGTTCCGTCACAACCGCGGCAAGCAGGGATAACAGGGCCACGGCGCCGTATTGCAGGCAGGACAGCTGGAACGGCGCGCGATGAAGACCCATCACCCGTCCCACCAGCGTGATATGCCAGGCGAAGGCCAGGGCGCAGAGCAGGACAAGCAGGTCGCCGCGATTGATCTGGAGGCCGGTTCCGGCGCTGCCGCCGGAAAGCAGCCAGACGCCGAAGATCGACAGGGCCGCCGCCGGAAAAACCAGCGCGGAAAGCTTTTGCTTGTAAATAAGCCAGCAAATAACGGGGACGAACACCACGTAAAGCCCGGTCAGGAAGCCGGCATTGGTGACGGAAGTTTTTACCAGCCCCACCTGCTGCAGGGCGACAGCGCTGAAAAAAACGGCGAAAAGCAGCAGCATCTCCGGCGTGCGCCAGGCGGCGGCTTTGATCGGCTTCCGCCGCCGCTCCCGGAATGCCAGGGGCAGCACCAGCACGAACGAAATAGAGAAACGCGCCGCGACGAAAGTAAAAGGGCCGACATGGGCGAGAGCGTCCTTCTGGGCGACAAAAGCCGCGCCCCAGATCATGGCGACCAGTATCAGCAGCAAATCGGCGCGCAAACGGGACATGATGAACCTTATCATGTGTCAGGGCCGGCATATAGAAAAATTATCCTGTCGGCGACGCTTGGCCTTTTTCGGCAAGGGTGCGGTTGTAGGCAATGACGAAATCCCGGAATTCCTCTTCCGGGATCGGCTTGATGTACTTGAAGCCCTGCGACTCGTCGCAGCCTTCCTCCCGCAGCAGGTTTTCATGCTCGATGGTCTCGACGCCCTCGGCAATGACTTTCAGGCCGAGGTTGTGGCCGAGCTGGATGATGGTCCTGACGATGATGCGGTCGTCCTGGTTTACCGCGGCATTGACGATGAAGGACTGGTCGATCTTGAGGCGGTCGATCGGGAACTGGCGCAGGTAGCTCAAGGAGGAATAGCCGGTGCCGAAATCGTCCACCGCCAGCTCGATGCCGAGCTGGTGCAGCTGGTTGAGGGTGTTTATGGCGAGCTGCATGCTTTCCATGAACACGCCCTCGGTGACCTCCAGTTCCAGCCAGCGCGGCTCCAGTTTCGTTTCCTCCAGCACGGCGGAAACCAGGCTCACGATGTCGCCGCGGTGAAACTGCACGCCGGAAATATTGACGGCGATGCGGATGGGCGGCAGGCCGCTGTCCTGCCATTTTTTATTGGTCTCGCAGGCCGTGCGCAAAACATATTCCCCGATCGGGACGATCAGCCCGGACTGTTCGGCAATCGGGATGAATTCCGAAGGGGGGATGTATTTCCCGCCTTCCTGGCTGGTATCGGGGCGCCACCACCGCAACAGCGCCTCGGCGGCGACCAGGCGGCCCGTCTTCAGCTCGAACTGCGGATGGTAATGGAGCTTCAGCTGCTTCTGGTCCATGGCGATGCGCAGGTCGCGCAGCATCCGGAATCGCCGCTGGATAATGCGGTCGAAGTCCTGCGAATAATAGCGCACCGTATCGCGGCCCTCTTCCTTGGCGCGGTTGAGGGCGATATCCGCGTTCTTCAAGAGCTGGTGCGGATCGTCGCCGTCATCCGGGTAATGCGCCACGCCCATCGAGACGCGCACCTGCAGGCGCTCTTTCGAGATATTCACGGGATCGATCATCGAAACGAAAATTCTTTCAACATACACGGCGCTGTCGGGATGCTCCGGCCCCAGGTTGACGATGGCAGTGAACTCATCGGCGCTGACGCGGGCGACCACGGCGTCGGAGGGGAGCGTCTTCACCAGCCGCCTGCCGATCGCCTCCAGCAGCCGGTCGCCGACCTCATGCCCCATTGTATCGTTGACGTCCTTGAAGTTATCAAGGTCGATGGAAATGACGGCCAGCTTGCCCTCCGTCTCCTGCGCTTTCTGCTGGATGCTCTCCCCCAGCTTTTCGAGGAAAAACGTCCGGTTGGGCAATCCGGTCAGGCTGTCGAAATACGCCAGCTTGCGGATCTTGTCCTCGGCCTGGGTGCGCAGGCGGACCAGATTGTCGGAATTCTGGCGGATCAGCTCATTGGCGATGCCGACTGTCATGCCGATTTCATCACGCGTTTCTTTCTTCAGGCTCCGGATATCAGGGCTCTCCGGATTCTTGACGGCGCTGAGCAGGTTATGACGCAAAACTTCCATCGGGGCCAGAAACCACCGCTTTAAAACCAGCATCAACAGGCTGGTGACAAGTCCGGCAGCCAGAAGAATGACCGCCGCAGAAAACCCGACAATCTCCTGCCCTGACGCCGTCAACTTGATGTCATAGGCGCGGAAGATGAAAAACAATACCGCCGCCTGCGCCAGTGAAACGGTCGCAAAAATCGTCACGGCAATGCGCCGGCCGATCCGGCTCTTCCAGGCACACAAAGGGGGCTGGGCCCCGTCCAGCCCGTTTTCCGCCGGCGCCATTTCCGGCTCTTTCTTTTGCTCTAGAGCGTCCAAACCAACCCCGCACCGGTCTCAAAAAGGGAAACCTGACCCATGTTAAATGCTAAAGCAATTTGCTTAAAAATGTATGTAAGAGCGGGGCGATCTCTTTGCTTTTTTTTTATTTGCCTCTAAACTGATAACTATCACCTTGAAAAGGTGTTACATTTACGCTATGTAAAGCAAAGAGGTTTTATGAGTTTTTTTGAACAAATGTCCGGAAAGGCCCTGCCCAAGGCCGAAGAGGCCGAGGTCAAGATCGACCTTTCCGGCATGGAAAAACCCGATGCCCTGCAGAAACTCGACACGATCGTCAAATACTGCAAGAAAACCTCCGCCGCCTCCCTCTACGTCAGTTTTGACCCGGCGCGCGCCGGCGGCGGCGAGACCCTGTTCCAGCCGGTGGTGCGCTATTTCAAGGTCGAGAAATTCAACGGCTATATCAGCCACGCCGTCCCCCTGATGACAGCGGAAAAAGGCGGCATTTTCGTGGTGTTCAAGCTGTGACCATCCATCTTTACAACACGCTGACGCGGCAGAAGGAAGAATTCACGCCGATTGATCCGAAGAAGGTGCGCATTTACATCTGCGGGCCGACGGTATGGAACTATGCCCACATCGGCAACGGCCGCGCGGCGGTGGTCTTCGACCTGCTGGTGCGGGTGATGCGCCACGCCTATGGCAACAACCACGTGCAATATGTGCGCAACATCACCGACATCGACGACAAGATCATCGATGCCGCCCGGCAGAGCGGCGAGAAGATCGACGTCATCACCGAAAAATACGCCCGCATTTACAACGAGGACATGGCGGCGCTCGGCGCCGCCGCGCCGGATCACCAGCCGCGGGCGACGGAATACGTCCCGCAGATGCTGAAGATGATCGACAAGCTCATCAAGGCCGGCCACGCCTATGAAGCCGAAGGCCATGTTTTGTTTAATGTGCCGTCATGGCCGGAGTACGGCAAGCTCTCACGCCGCAACCGCGACGACATGATCGCCGGCGCGCGGGTCGAGGTCGCGCCCTATAAAAAAGATCCGGCGGATTTCGTCCTGTGGAAGCCCTCCACCCCCGACCAGCCAGGCTGGGACAGCCCTTACGGCCGCGGCAGGCCGGGCTGGCACCTGGAATGCTCGGCGATGAACGAAGCCCTCAACGGCAACCATTTCGACATCCACGCCGGCGGCGAGGACCTGATTTTTCCGCACCATGAAAACGAGATCGCGCAAAGCACCTGCGCCCACGGCGGCGAGAAGTACGTCAACTACTGGATGCACAACGGCTACCTGATGGTCGAGGGGCAGAAAATGTCGAAATCGCTCGGCAATGTCGTGCTGGTGCATGATCTTGTCGGCCGCGCGCACGGCGAGGCGATACGCTTGGCCCTCTTAAGCGCGCATTACCGCCAACCCTTTGACTGGACGGAAGACCTGCTGCAGCAATCGAAGCGCACGCTGGACCGCTATTACGGACTGCTGCGCGATGCGGGCGGGGTTAAGGCCGCTGCTGTCGGCGCAGCGCCAAGCTTTATCGCGGCGCTGGAAGACGACCTCAACACGCCGAAGGCCTTTGCCGAACTGGCGGTGATGGCGAAAGACCTCTCCACCGCCAAAACCGCCGAGGAAAAAGCGCGGGCCAGGGGGATATTCCTCGCCGCCGGAAAACTGATCGGTCTGCTGCAGCAAGACCCGGAGACCTGGTTCAAAGGCGCAACGGACGACGAAAGCGCCGTCATCGAGAAAAAAATAGTCGAGTTGCAGGCGGCGCGCGGCGTAAAAGATTATAAAAAGGCCGATGAAATACGCGACCAGCTAAAGCAGGATTATGCCGTCAGCGTTTCCGTGACGGCGGCGGGCATTACATGGAGGAAAGAATCATGAAAGCCAAACACCCGGAAATCTTTTTCGTGCCCAAAGACAAGCACCAGATCGCCTGCGATGGCGGCGGCGCGCTCGGTCATCCCAAGGTCTATTACACCTTCGAGGGGCAGGATGAAGTGACCTGCGGCTACTGCGACCGCCTGTTCACCAAAAAACACGTGGCCGGCGCCAAGCCCCTGGGCAAAACCGCTTGACGGACGATGACGACAGCCTGATGCAAGTTTACAACCGCGCGCTGATGGCCTTGTCCGCGCAGACGGAAACGCCGCGCCATCTTAAAAAACCAGACGTCAGCGCCAAAGCGGTGAGCCCGATTTGCGGCAGCGAGGTGAGGGTCGAGCTTGCCCTGCATGATAACAAGGTGGTGGATTTCGGCTACGAGGTGGAAGCCTGCGCCCTCACCAGGACCGTCGTCGCGATCATGAAAACGGCCATCCTTGGCAAAACCCGGGAAGAAATAGCGCAGGCCGGTGCGGCATTGCGAACGATGCTGGAAGGCGGAACGGAACCGGCGGGCGACTGGGCGGATTTAAAAATCCTGGCCCCGGTGCGGGAATACAAGGCGCGCCACAATTCGATTCTGCTGCCCTTCGAGGCCGTGGAAAAAGCTTTGAAGTAACGGCGATAAGCTCTTTATAAGATTAAGAATCTCCGATGAGACTTGCCTAAGGACGGAGGCCGCTTATATACTTGAAGTATAGGCAGGAAAAACCCATGGAAAACAACCCGAACGATAAAAGAGACCTATCGGCGCAGGATTTTTTCTCTGCCCTGTCGAAAAACGACCTCAAAGACCTAGGCGTGGGCAACGTCGCCTATATCAGGCGGCATATCATCGACGGCCAGGCCACCTTCGTCCTCTATGCGGCGGACGGTGAGCAGCTTATGGCGCAAAACAGTGAAAACATCCTCCAGCAGGACGCGTGCCACCAGGACTTAAACTTGGTGACGGTCCACTAAAAACCCGGCCTGTAATTATTTTTTCTTCACGCCGCCGGCTTTTTTGATAGCGACGGTTTTTTTGACGGGTTCGGCCTTTTTCGCGCCCACGGGGTCGACCCAGCCGATGTTGCCGTCCTTGCGGCGATAGACCATGTTCAGGCCGCTGTGCTTGGGGTTCCTGAACATCAGGGCCGGCATATCGCCGAGCTCCAGGCGCATCACGGCATCAGCCACCGCCAGCGTCTGCACCTGCATTTCCATCTCGGCAATGACGACCGGCTCATTCCCGCCTTCCGCCTCGTTATCCTCAGTCTTGAGGGTGGTGTAGGTCGCGGCCAGCAGTTCGGCGGTCTTCTCGTGCTTGTGGTGGTCGCGCAGCTTGTCCTTGTAGCGGCTCAGGCGCTTGGCGATCAGCTTGGCCGCCACATCGAATGCCGGATAGGGGTCGTTCGCCTCATGGTTGGCCTGCAGCACGATGCCGCCGCCGATGTGGATGGAAATGTCCGCCCTGAAGAGGTTGTTTTTCCTCTCCTTGGAGAAAATGACCGTCGCCTCAATCGGGTTGCGGAAATATTTTTGCGCCGTGTGAGTCAGCTGTTCCTTGACATGTTCGCGTAAAGCGTCGCCCACATCGAGGTGTTTGCCTTTGACTGTCAATTCCATGATTCTGCCCTTTTTTGCTAATAAACCTACCCCTCTTATACCCGCTTCAGGGTTAAAATCAAGTTAACAGGGCGCTTATTTATCCTTATTTTTCAGGCGGCGGCGCTGGACGGAGGAGGGAATTTTCATAGCCTCGCGGTATTTGGCGACGGTGCGCCGGGCGAGGACGATGCCGCCCTTCTGGAGAAAATCGACCAGATCGTCATCGGAAAGGACGGCGGCGGCGCTTTCCGCCTCGATCAGGGACTTCATCCGCGCCTTGACCGCTTCCGAGGAGAATTCAGCGGAGCCGTCCGCATTCGACACGCCGCTGGTGAAAAAATATTTCAGCTCGAACACGCCGCGCGGCGTGCCGATGTATTTGTTGGTGGTGACGCGGCTGACGGTGCTTTCGTGCATGTCGATCACCCCGGCGATATCCTTCAGCACCAGCGGCTTCAGGTATTCGACGCCATAATTGAAAAAAGCCTCCTGCTGCAGAATGATTTCCCCGGCGACCCTGAGGATGGTCTGCGCGCGCTGGTCCATCGCCCTGACCAGCCAGTTGGCGGTATTGAGCTGCTCGCTCAGGTATTCCCGGTCTTTTTTGGCGGTCGCGCTGTTGTTGACCTCGGCATAGTAAGTTTTATTGACCAGCACGCGCGGCAGGGTGTCGCTGTTGAGCTCCACCGCCCAGCCGCCGCCCTTGCTTTTCGGCAGCGGCTTCATCAGCACGTCGGGAATGACGGTCTGCACCACGAAATGGTCGAAGTGCAGCGCCGGCTTCGGGTCGAGGGACTTGATCTCGGCGATCATCTCGCGCAAATCTTCCTCATCGACACCGCAGGCCGCGCGCAGTTTTTTCAGGTCGTGGCCGGCCAGCAGCTCCAGGTTTTGCAGCAGCTTTTCCATGGCGGGGTCGAGGCGGTCCAGCTCCCTCAGCTGCAGCGCCAGGCATTCGCTGAGATGGCGCGCAAAAATGCCCACCGGGTCGAGTTGCTGCAGCTTTTCAAGAATGGTTTCGAGACGCTCCACGCTGCACCCCAGCCGCTCCGCCAGCGGCGGGAAAGGGGCGCGGAAATACCCGGCCTCATCGAGATAATCCACCATCAGCGTGGCGATGGCGCGATCCTTGTTGTCGATGAAGTCCATATTGATCTGGTCCAACAGATGGTCGCGCAGCGTGGTGGGGGCGGCCAGATTCTCCCCGAAGGCGTAATCGGAATCGTCGGATTTCAGGCCGCCGCCGGTGCCGGTGCCGGAAAAGGCCGAACGCGAATAATCATAACCGCTCTCTTCCTCGCCGCCCTCGCCGCTATCCAGTTCGCGCTCCTGAAAATCGCGCGCCACGGGGGCATCCGCGGCATGCAGCCCGTCGCCGGTATTTTCCACGCTGCCGCCGTTGTCTGTTTTTTCACCGCCGGCGTCTTGCATCGGCTCTTCAGCTTGTTCAGGGGAAGCGCCCTCTTCGCGCTCCAGCAACGGGTTTTTCTCCAGCTCGGCCTCGATGAATTCAGAAAGCTCGAGGTTCGACAATTGCAGCAGCTTGATGGCCTGCTGCAGCTGCGGAGTCATCGTCAGGGATTGCCCCTGCCTTAAATCAAGACGCTGGTTGATCGACATCCATAAAACCTCTATGTTTGGTACAGCATAATCGAAAATGAAGTCTCAGGCAGCTAATTAATGACGGTAAATAAAACTATTGCCCCCGCCGAGCTGGTCGCGCTGGATGATTTCACCGGCACTCACCCCCTCAAGGTCGATCTGGTCTATGCGCAGGCCCGCCATCCCGAGAATATGTTCAAAACCGCCATTTACAGGCCGGACGCCAAAATGTGGGGGCACCGGGAGATGGCGGCGATCATCCTCACCGCCGCCGAGCTCTGTTTCAGGGAAACCGGCTGGTTTTTCGTGGTCAAGGACTGCCTGCGCACGGTCGAGGCGCAGCAGCTGATGACCGAAACCGAGATCGTCCGGGCGCACCCGCAATGGCTGGAAGAGCCGGGACGCCTGCTGTCCCCGCCGGGGCGGGGCGGGCATCCGCGCGGTATGGCGGTGGATATTTCACTGGTGGACAAAAACGGCGACGACATCGATATGGGCGTGCCGTTCGATTATCTGACCGAAGACCGCGCCAACAACCCCGCCGCCCGGAATTACACGCATTTCTGCGACAACGAAGCGCGCAACCAACGCATTCTCTATCACCGCAGTATTCTGGAAAAATCGATGCTGCAGGCGGCACAGGCGGCCGGGCGCGAACTGGTGCCCCTGCCGCAGGAATGGTGGGACTTCCGCTTCCCCCATGCCTATACCAGCCTCTTCGACCCCCTCCGCGACGCCGACCTGCCGCTGGAAATGCGGATGACGGCGTTATAGTTACTTATATCTTCCCCCGCTTCAGGTCGCGCAGGATATAGCGCTCCGGCGCCAGAAACCGCATTAGGCTGACGGGTACCGGCAGCGGGTCGCCGCAAATCTGGCTGGCAATGATTTCTCCCGCCAGGGGCGCGCCGGTCACGCCGAAAGCGCCGAAAGCGGTGGAAAGATAAAGGCCGGGATGATAATCGCCGCGCGTTTCCTGCCCGGGCCGGAAAGAGGACACGAATGAAGCGACATCCGGACAGGCGCCGATCAGCGGCATTTTATCGGGAGTTGTGGTACGGTAGCCGGCGCGGCCGCCCTTGAGGCTGGCTCCGGAAAAACCCAGGCTCGGCAGATACTGATTCAACTTCAATAAATTTTCCCGATGGTCGTCGTCGCGCATTTCAACAAGGCCCGGTTCCTCCCGCTGAAAAGTGGCGCCGATGTAGTGAATGCCATTAACGGCAGGAGTGATGTAGCCGTCGTGGCAGAATACCCTGTCGATTTCCTGCGATGACTTTGTTGCGGCAAGAAAGCTGATCTGCCCGCGCAGGCCCTGCAGAGGCAGCCAGGCGGTTTGCCTGAAATTCCGGCTGCCGTAATTAAGCGCGATCACCCGCGCATCGGCATCATGGTCTTCCAGCGCAGCAACCGCTGTCGAATAGCGCACGGTGATCTTCGGATGATCGAGCAGGGCGCGGCAGAATTCGGGCGGCGACAGGTAACCCGCCGTGGGCTGATAAAGCCCTGTGCCCAGCGCGGTTTCCTCATACTTCAGGTAGTCGCCGGGATAATCCTGCGCATAGAGCAGCCGATGCCGCTCCTGGCTTTCATCAGAAATATCAAGATGCACCACGCCGCAGGGATTCCACGACGGCAGCCGCAGGGCGGTCACCAGATTCCGCGTCAGGCCGAAGCCGTGCTGATGCAGACTGCCCAGCGGCGAGGGGCCGAGGGTCAGCTTGGGATAAACGATGCCGACCGGGTTGCCGGAGGTCTCCGCCGCCGCTGCCGGCTGGCGGTCGATCACCGTGACATGGCAGCCTTTTTGCGCCAGCGCATAAGCGGCGGCTGCGCCGGCGACGCCCGCGCCCAGCACCACGACATTCTTCTTTGACGCCGGAGACATAGCGCGCACGCCGGGCATTGTCGCCACCGTCATGTCGCGCTTGACCCCGAACCCTTCGATTTTTTCAACAGCGAACCCAACAGACTCCAGCCCGCGCCGGACCGCACCGGCAGAGGAGAACGTGCTTAAGCTTCCGCCCGGGGCGGTGCGCGCCGCGATCAGGGGGAAAATCCTTTCCGCCCACATCGCCGGATTTTTGGCGGGGGAGAAACCGTCCAGATACCAGGCGTCGAAACTTCCCGTCAGTTCCGGCAGGGCCGCGGCGACATCGCCAAACAGCAGCATCAGGCGAATGCGCCCGTTCAGAAAATACAAGTGATGAAAACCTTCCAGCAACGGCGGGTACTGCTCCAGCAGCGGCGCGGCGAATTTCTGCAATTCCGGCCAGAAGGAGAAAATACGCCTCAGGTCTGCCGCCGGGATCGGGTGTTTCTCTACGCTCACGTAGGTCAGCCGCGCCGTTTCCGGCGCGGTTTCGCCCCACAGCCGCGCGGTCAGCAGAAAATTCAGCCCGCTGCCGAAGCCAAGCTCGGCGATACGAAAATTGTTTTCCGGCGGTGCCGCAAAACGCTGCGGTAAACGGTTTTTCTCAAGAAAAACATAATATTTTTCCGCCAGCCCCTGCTGCGGCTGGAAATAGATGTCGTCAAAATCGAGGCTGCGCAGGGCGCCGTCGTCAGCCCATTGCAAATGGGCGGGTTTCAATGTCAAAATAGAATCTCCGGACTTAACAAAACAGAAACTCACGAACAAATACAGTAGTTAAGGGCTAAAAGCACATGATAACGACAGAGTTACAGGCGGAAATCGAGCAATACCTTAAGGGGAAGATCGCCTCGCTCGCGCCGCTGTCCGCCGCCAATAATGCGCACATTTACCGTGTCACGGTCAAGGACCGCACACCCTGCGTCGTCAAAGTGGCGGAACGCGGCCTTGACGTCGAGGCTTATATGCTTAATTACCTGAAAACCAAATCAAAACTTCCGGTGCCAGTCGTCTATTACAGCAACGAACATATCATTATCATGGAATTCATCGAGTCCCACCACGGCCTGGATGAGGCTGCGGGACTTCATGCCGCGGAACTTCTGGCGGAGCTGCACAAGATCCACGCCGACAGTTACGGGTTGGAACAGGACACGCTGATCGGGTTCCTGCGGCAGCCGAATACGCCCACCAGGGACTGGGTGTCCTTTTTCGCCCAGCACCGCCTGCTCTATATGGCCGGGGAGGCCCTGAAGGAAAACAAGATCGAGAAAAGCCTGATGAAGCAGGTGGAAAAGCTGGCGGGGAAACTTTCCAATTATATCAAGAAGCCGAACCCGCCGTCGCTCATTCACGGCGACATCTGGGGCGGCAACATCCTGTCGGCGCACGGCAAAATCGTCGCCTTCCTGGACCCGGCGATTTATTACGCCGATCCGGAAATGGAACTCGCCTTCATCCGCCTTTTCAACACCTTCAGCGGGGGGTTCTTCGCCCGCTATAACGACCTCAACCCGATCAAACCGGGATTTTTCGAGGAGCGCGCCGATATTTACAGCCTTTATCCGCTGCTGGTGCACGCGCGCCTGTTCGGCGCTTCCTATGCCCGCAAAGCGCAGAAGATACTGGATAAGTTCACTTAAACCAGGTGACTGGAAAAAATGCCGACGGTGCGCTGGATGAATTCATCGACGGTGCCGGCGCCGAATTGCTTCAGGTTGATTTTTTCATCGATAATCAGGGACGTCAGCCCGTGGCATAAACTCCAAATGGCGACGGTCAGGAACGGCGTGTCCTCGGCGGGCGCCTGCCGCTTGGAAAGGGCGGCGGAGATCAGGGAATAGCTTTTTCCCGCCGTCATCGCCAGCGTCGGATATTTTTTCATGTCCAGCTGCCCGCTGCCGAACATCAGGCGGAACAGCGCCTTGTTTTCCACGGCAAAACGGATATAGCTGGTCATCAATCTCTGGATGCGCGCCTGCGTATCCTTCAGGCCGGTCGCCTCTTCCGCCATTTGCAGGGCCAGACGCTGGAATCCGGCCTCCGCCACCGCCGCCAGAAGATCGTCCTTGTCGCGGAAATGGCTGTAGGGGGCGGCCGGCGTCACGCCGGTTGCGCCAGCCAGTGCGCGCAGGTTAATGCCCTCAATGCCCTTTTCTTTTAAGATCTTCAGCGCCGACTCAATCAGGGCCTCGCGCAGCTGGCCGTGATGATATTTGAATTTTTTCTGAAAAATAACTTCTGCCGCTGTCATGGACATTCCCCCGAACCCATTAGACCTGCCTTGATTCTTGCACCGTTTCATGAGGCGGTCAACGGGATTAACCTGTCTATCCAGCTGTTTTAACTGCTGATTTTAGCACTTTACTTTATGGATATATTCTGATAATCCTTTACCCTAATTAAAAAAACCCAACCCATAACTTTTGAGGAGATTTTTTAAAATGCCTAAAGACAACGACAACCAAGCTTCAGCGCAATTCCCCTGGTCAAAATCCTATCCTGTTGATGTGCAATGGAATACCGAATTCCCTGAGAAGACCATGACGGAGATGTTTGACGAGTCGGTCAAGAACTATGCCGACCGCACCTGCCTCAACTTCCTGGGCAAAAAACTGACTTATAAAGAAGTCGGTGAAATGGTTGATCGCTTTGCCAAGAGCCTGCAGGACCAGGGCATCGGCAAGGGTTCCACCGTCGGCGTCTGCCTGCCGAACACGCCTTTCTATTTGGTCGCCTATTTCGGTGCACTGAAGGCCGGCGCGCGCGTCGCCAACTTTGACCCCACGGCGCCGGCGGAAGCCCTGGCGCAGCAGATCAAGGACAGCAAGACCGACCTGATGGTCGCCATCAATCTTGTCGGCGATGCGGCGCAACCGCTGTATCCCAGCGTCGAAAAGGCGATGGCGCTGACCGACCTCAAGAAAATCGTCGTCTGCGACCTGGCCGAGGCGCTGCCCGCCGCCAAGAAAATCCCCTTCCGGGCCATCAACGGCCTGTGCAACAAGACGAAGTGGTGGCCCGCCCTCAATAAAAAGATCGCCGCTTTCCGCGACAAGAAAGGCGTGAAGGAAGTCGTGAACGTCAAAAACGACGCCAAGCACATTTCTTTCGCCAAGATGATGAAGAGCAAGGGCGCTCCGGCTCCCGTTTCCGTCAGCGTGGATGACGTCGCCGTCCTGCAATACACTGGCGGCACGACGGGCGTTCCGAAAGGCGCCGCCCTCTCGCACAAAAATCTGACGGTCAACGTCCAGCAGGCGCACCTCTGGTTCACCGGCGGGAAAAAGAGCGACAAGCAGGAAAAGGTTTTCGCCGTCCTGCCGTTCTTCCACGTTTTCAGCATGACCGTGCAGATGAACTTCGCCCTCTACATGGGCGCCGAGCTCATCACCATGCCGAAGCCGGACCTGGTGCCGATGCTCGACATCATCGACAAGGAAAAGCCGACCATGTTCGCGGCCGTTCCCGCGCTGTACAAGAAGATCGTCGATTACAAGAAGATCGGCGATTACGACCTCTCCTCCCTCACGACCTGCCTCTCGGGCGGCGCGCCGCTGCCGGAAACAGTCATGAAGGGCTTCAAGGACCTCACCGGCCTTGACCTGATCGAAGGCTACGGCCTCTCCGAGACCGCGCCGATCGTCGTCGCCAACCCGCTGAACGGCGTGAAGAAGCTCGGCTCGGTCGGCATGCCGGTGCCGAAGACGGAAATCAAGTTCACCAAGCTTGATTTCCCCGACGAAACCGTTGCCATCAACGTTGAGGGCGAAATCTGCCTGCGCGGCCCGCAGGTCATGAAGGAATACTTCGGCCGCCCGGACGAAACCGCGAAGGTTTTCGACAAGGACGGCTTTTTCCACACCGGCGACGTCGGCTACATGGACGATGACGGCTACGTCTTCATCACCGACCGCATCAAGGACATGGTCATCGTCAACGGCTTCAAGGCCTTCCCGAAAAAAATCGAGGAAGCGATCCGCAAGTTCGAGGGCGTGTCCGAAGTGATTGTTGTCGGCATGCCTGACGAGAAGACGGGCGAAACCGTCGCGGCCTACGTCCAGCCGAAAGAGGGCGTCACCCTCAAGGCTGATGACCTGGTGGCCTTCCTCAAGACCCAGCTCAAGGACTATGAAGTCCCCCGCATCCAGAACGTCGAATTCAGGGACACCCTGCCGCTCACCAAGATCGGCAAGCCGGACAAAAAGCCCCTGAAGGAAGAAGCGAAGAAGAAGGCCGAAGCGAAGAAAAACGCGCCCAAAGGCCCAAGCCTCTAATATAAAAACTGAAGACTGAAAAACACCGCTCCTGATTTATTCGGGGGCGGTGTTTTTTTTAGCCCGATTTCTTCCCCGGCTTTGCCGCGTCAATGACGCCGGTCTTCGACAGCAGGATGGCCAGCGGCCGGGTGGCGGGGAACTGCGAAAGGGTGATGGCGATCATGGCCAGGATCGGGATCGACAGGAACATGCCCGGTATCCCCCAGATCATCCCCCACATCGCCAGCGACGAAATGATGAAGATCGGGCTCAGATTAAGGTTGTTGCCCATCAGGTACGGGTCCAGCGCATGGCCGATCAGGCCGTGCAGCACCGTCAGGCACGCTAGGATCTCCAGAAACGTCGTCAGGTCGCTGAACTGGACCAGCGCAATCGTCGCCGGAAGGACAATCGACAGCAGCGCGCCCACATAAGGGATGAAATTGAAGAAAAACGCGATCAGGCCCCAGAACACCGCAAAATCCACCTCCCAGAAACTGAGAAGGGCAAAAGTTAAAATGCCGGACAATGCGCTCACAAAAGTCTTAACCCATATATAACGCTGCACCTTGATATCAATATTATGCAGGATCAGCCGCACACGGTCCTCTTTCTTCTGATTTTCTATCATTTCGATGATCTTTTTGTCGAAATACCGCTGCTCATACAGCAGGAACCCGGTATAAAACATGACCACCACAGTCTTGCCGGCAATCCCCGACAGCATTTTCACCATCCCGGTCATCAGGGCGCCGAGGTCAAAATATTCCAGCAGTTCCTGCACCGTCGGCTGATGCTCCACGTGGAAAAGCAGCATGATTTTCGGCACCATCTCCTTCAGGTGCTGCTGATAGAAAGGCGCGGCCTTGGCGACGGCCGTGACGTTCTGGCTGATCAGCTCAAAAATCTCCCACATGCCGGACGTCAGCAGCAGGATCGCCAGGGTGAAACAGATCAGGCGGGGGATTTTCACGCCCAAGGCGGAAATCCTGCCGAGCCCGCGCGCCATGGCGTTGATGAGGTACCAGAGGAAAACGGCGATCATGAAAGGGATCATGATCGCGCTGGCGACGTTCAGGATAAAAACCACCAGGCACAGCACAATAAAACCGAGGGCAATGGTGGGGGCGGCAAGCGGGAGCACGATTTTTTCCTGCTGGATAGACATAATTTTTCACGCTCCTAAAAACCGTTGCCGACACATTGACTTTAGATTTTGGCAGGCTACTGTCAACCTGAGACAAAGAATTTTTATTCCGTAAAATGTAGCGCAAAGGCATTACTGTGGAAAACGCCGTTCAAAAAACACCTCCCGAACACCTCAAAACGCCGCTGTGGGCCCTGCATAAAGAAATGGGCGGCAAAATGGTCGGCTTCGCCGGATACGACATGCCGGTGCAATACGACGGCATGGGGGTGCTGAAGGAGCACCTCCACGTCAGGAGCGCCGCCGGATTGTTCGACGTGTCGCACATGGGCCAGGCGCTGCTGACCGCCGCTGCCGATCCCGCCGTTTTCCTCGAAAAAATAGTTCCTGGCGACATCGTCGGGCTGGAGCCTTGGAAAACCCGCTATACCGTCCTGCTCAACGACGACGGCGGCATCATCGACGACCTGATGGTGACGCGCTGGAACGACAAGACCCTGTTCCTCATCGTCAACGCCGCCTGCAAGGACAAGGACTTCGCCTACATCCAGAAAAAAATCGGCGGGCAGGTGAAACTGCACTACCTGGCCGACCGCGCCCTGCTCGCCCTGCAGGGGCCCAAAGCGGAAAGCGTGCTGACGCGGCTGTTGCCTGTTGCCGCCGGCATGAAATTCATGACCGCGACCAAGGTGACATACGAAGGCCATGAACTGTACCTCAGCCGCTCCGGCTACAGCGGCGAAGACGGTTACGAAATTTCCGTCCCCTCTTCCTTTGCCCCCGCCTTCGCCAAGAAACTTCTCGGCTATAGTGAAGTCAAATGGATCGGCCTCGGCGCCCGCGATTCTTTGCGCCTCGAAGCCGGGTTGTGCCTCTACGGCCATGACCTTGACGAGCAGACCACGCCCATTGAAGCCAACCTGAAATGGGTGATCCAGAAACGCCGCCGCGAGGAAGGCGGCTTCTGCGGCGCGGAAAAAATCCTCGGCCAGCTGAAGAACAACCCCCGGCGCCTGCGCGTCGGCATCAAGCCGGAAGGCCGGGCCCCGATGCGCGAGGGCACCGAACTGCTCTCCGCCGACGGCAAAAAGATTGGTATCATCACCAGCGGCGGCTTCGGCCCCTCCGTCGATGGGCCCGTCGCGATGGGCTATGTAGAAACTGCGTTTGCGGCCACCGGCACCAGACTGCAGGCCCTGCTGCGCGGCGTGCTGCGTCCCTGCGAGGTGGCGGCGCTGCCGTTTATAAAACCGAATTACAGGAAGGATTGAAAATGACCAAAATATTCTTCAGCGAAGACCATGAATACGTCCGCATCGACGGCGCGATCGGCACCGTCGGCATTTCCGATTATGCGCAAAAGGCGCTCGGCGACGTGGTCTATGTCGAACTGCCGAAAATCGGCGACAAGCTGGTCCAGGGCGGCCAGGCCGGCGTCGTCGAATCCGTCAAGTCGGCGAGCGAAGTCTATTCCCCGGTCTCCGGCGAGGTTTTCGAGATCAACACCGCGCTGACCGGCGATCCGGCGCAAATCAACCAGGACCCGCTCGGCAAGGGCTGGTTTTATAAAATAAAAATCAGCAACGAGAATGAGCTGGCGGCGCTGAAGAACGAAACCGCCTACAACGCTTACATACAGAGTCTTTAAACATGCGGCCCACCCTCGCCGACCTTGAGCAAAAAGATGATTTCATCGGCCGCCATATCGGCCCGCGCGAGGCGCATATCCAGTCCATGCTCCGCACGGTCGGCGCCACCAGCCTCGACGACCTGGTCGCCCGGACCGTGCCCGCTGCGATCCTTGAAAAATCGCCGCCAGCCATCGGCGAGCCGATGACGGAAAGCGAGGCCCTGCAAAAACTGCAGGAGATCGCCCGGCAGAACAAGGTTTACCGCTCGCTGATCGGGCTCGGCTATTACGACACCGTCACGCCGAATGTCATCCTCAGGAATGTCCTGCAAAATCCCGGCTGGTACACGGCCTATACGCCCTATCAGCCGGAAATCAGCCAGGGCAGGCTTGAGGCGCTGATTAATTACCAGCAGATGGTGATGGACCTGACCGGCATGCCGCTCGCCAACGCCTCGATGCTCGATGAAGCGACCGCCGCCGCCGAAGCCATGACGCTCGCCCGCCGCGTCAGCACGCAGCCAAGCAATGTTTTCCTGGTCTCCGGTGACTGCCACCCCCAGACCATCGCCGTGATCGAAACCCGCGCCCGTCCGCTCGGCATTTCCGTGATCGTCGGCGCTGCGGAAGACCTTGTCCAACAGGACGGCTTCGGCCTCCTGCTGCAATACCCATCGACCACCGGCGACATCCCCGACTACGCGGCGCTGACGAAAAACGCGCAAGCAAAAAAAATGATCGTGGCGGTGGCGACGGATCTGCTCGCCCTGACGCTGCTGAAGCCGCCGGGGGAATGGGGCGCGGATATCGTGTTCGGCAGCGCGCAGCGTTTCGGCGTGCCGCTGGGTTACGGCGGCCCGCATGCCGCTTTCTTCGCGGTGAAAGACGAATACAAGCGCTCGACGCCCGGCCGCATCGTCGGCGTCTCGGTCGATTCCAAGGGCAAGCCCGCCTACCGCCTCGCCCTGCAAACCCGCGAACAGCACATCCGCCGCGAAAAAGCCACCAGCAACATCTGCACTGCGCAGGTGCTGCTCGCCAATATCGCCGGGTTTTATGCGGTTTATCACGGTCCCGAAGGGCTCAAGACCATCGCCACCCGCATCCACCGCCTGACGGCGGTTCTCGCCGCCGGGCTTGTCCGGCTCGGTTTCACCCTCGGCAATAACAGCTGTTTCGACACACTCACCATCCAGGCCGGCGCCAAGGCGCAGGATATATTGAACCGCGCGCAGCAGCACGAAATCAACCTGCGCGATTTCGGCGACGGCCGCCTCGGCGTGGCGCTGGATGAAAAATCAACCCGTGAGGAAGTCGTCAGGTTGTGGCAGGTTTTTTCCGGCCAGAGCGCCTTCGGCTTCAACGTGGAAAATCTCGATGAGACAGCGCCGGACCTCATCCCGGCGGCGCTCTGCCGCACCTCCGCCTACCTGGCCCACCCGACCTTCCACCTCTACCGCTCGGAAACCGAGATGCTGCGCTACCTGCGTCAGCTGGAACACAAGGATATCGCGCTCAACCGCTCGATGATCCCGCTCGGCTCCTGCACCATGAAACTGAACGCGACTGCGGAGATGATCCCCATCAGCTGGCCGGAATTCTGCGACATGCACCCCTTCGCGCCGGCAGACCAGGCCGAGGGCTACCGGGTCCTGCTGAAAGACCTCGAGAAAAAACTTTCCATCCTGACCGGCTTTGCCGCCGTGTCCCTGCAGCCCAATGCCGGGTCGCAGGGGGAATACGCCGGACTGCTCGTCATCCGCGCCTATCATGAAAGCCGCGGCGAAGCGCACCGCAATGTCTGCCTGATCCCGTCATCGGCGCACGGCACCAACCCTGCCTCCGCCGTCATGGCGGGGATGCACGTGGTGGTGGTGGCCTGCGACAGCAACGGCAATATCGACCTCAACGACCTGCGCGCCCAGGCCATCGCGCACAAGAACGACCTGGCCGCCTTGATGGTGACCTATCCCTCCACGCACGGGGTGTTCGAGGAGGAAATCCGCGAGATCTGCCGCATTATCCACGAGCATGGCGGACAGGTGTATATGGACGGCGCCAATTTCAACGCCCTGGTGGGGCTGGCCTGCCCCGGCCATATCGGCGCCGACGTGATGCACATGAACCTGCACAAGACCTTCTGCATCCCGCATGGCGGCGGCGGTCCCGGCGTGGGGCCGATCGGCGTGGCGGAGCACCTGGCGTCTTTCCTGCCCGGCCACCCGCTCGCGGTCGGCGTCGGCGGCGTGGACGCCAACGGCCCGGTCTCGGCGGCGCCCTACGGTTCCGCCTCCATCCTGCCGATTTCCTGGGTTTATATCTCCCTGATGGGAACCGAGGGGCTGAAACGCGCCACCGAAATCGCCATCCTCAACGCCAATTACATCGCCAAGCGCCTCGAAAAACATTACGCTACGCTCTACACGGGCAGACACGGCTTTGTCGCCCATGAATGCATCCTCGATACGCGCAGCTTCAAGGACAGCGCGCATGTCAGCGTCGATGACATCGCCAAGCGCCTGATGGATTTCGGCTTCCACGCGCCGACCATGTCGTTCCCGGTGCCGGGCACGCTGATGATCGAGCCGACCGAGAGCGAGTCCAAGGCCGAACTGGACCGCTTCATCGAGGCGATGATCGTCATCCGCGAAGAAATCGCCAAACTGGAAAACGGCAGCTGGCCGCAAGGCGACAATCCGCTGCATCTGGCGCCGCATACCCTCGCCGACCTGACGGCTGAGGAATGGACGCGCTCCTACCCGCGCCAGACCGGCGCCTTCCCCGCGCCGCATTTGCTGGCGGATAAGTTCTGGCCGCCCGTCAACCGCATCGACCATGTGGCCGGCGACCGCAACCTGGTCTGCACCTGCCCGCCGGTGGCGGCTTATAGCGCGGCCGCATAATTTACTATTATTAATCAAACACTTATATAGATTCTCTTGCTTTTATAAATGCCTGCTTTAATATGTATTAGGAAAAATACTGTCTTAGTTAAATGAGGAAACAATGGCGGGTTCCGGTCTTTTAGCCCTTTTGGACGATATCAGCACCATCCTGGATGACATTGCCCTGATGTCCAAAACGGCTGCCCAGAAAACCGCGGGCATCGTCGGCGACGACCTGGCGGTGGGCGCACAGGGCATGGTCGGCATCGATCCCGCGCGCGAACTTCCCATCGTGAAAAAAGTGGCCATCGGCTCGCTGAAAAACAAGGCCTGGCTGATCCCGCTGGCGATTTTTCTGCCTGCGGCGGCAATCACCCCGCTGCTCATGTTCGGCGGCGCTTATCTTTGCTTCGAAGCTGTTGAAAAAATCCTGCATAAAAAAACCAAGAAGGACGAGCAGCACGATGAAAAAATAGCTGCCGCCATCCAGGTCAGCGCCGAGGAACTGGAAAAAGTCGAAAAAACCAAAATCAAGCAGGCCATCAAGACCGATGCCATCCTTTCCGCGGAAATCATCGCCGTCGCCCTTGGCACCGTCGCAGCGGCGCCGCTCCTGACCAAGGCCCTCGTTTTATCGGCGGTGGGCGTCGGCATGACGGTCGGCGTTTACGGCCTGGTCGCCGCAATCATCAAAATGGACGACCTTGGCCTCTACATGACCAAGAAGGAAGGCAACGGAATTTTTGCCCGTGCGCAACGCTCTATCGGCCGGGGGCTGATTAAAAGCATGGCCCCGATGATGAAGGGGCTTGCCGTCGTCGGCACCGCCGCGATGTTCCTGGTCGGCGGCGGCATATTGCTGCACGGCATCCCCGTCGCCGGCGCGGCGCTGCACGCCATGGCAGCCGCCCTTTCTTCAAGCACTCTGGTTCAGGGCGTCGCCGGACTGGTCATGACGGCTTTGGCGGGCATGGCGGCCGGCGCGGCCAGCCTCGGCATCGTCCACGTCCTTGAGAAGCCTTTCAAAAAATTGAAAGCGGCAGTCTCTCCCTTTGTAAAAAAACTGCCTTTCCTAAAAAAAAAGATAACCGATAAAACCCAGGCCACTCCCGTAAACACCCCGCCCGCCCAAGATGTTTCCTCCCCTGCCCTGAAGGAAACGCCCGACCTGACATCTCAAGTCAATAAAGTGGCGGCCCCAAAAGCGGCGGAGAAAAAAGAAATCCCGCCCCCAAACCAGCCGAAACCCCCGACAATATGATTTAGGGCGCATACTCAAGGTTATGGCAACACTTAAGGTGCGCTATGGATTGACGCCGCCCGCCAAACCAAGGCATATCTTGAACCAGGAAAACTGACCCCCGGAGAACAGCCATGACCGTCAAAGCCGTGATGAACCAAACCCCGCAAACCGCCACGCACAACGAGATGGCCAACGCCATCCGCGCCCTGGCCATGGATGCGGTGCAAAAGGCCAATTCCGGCCACCCCGGCATGCCGATGGGCATGGCGGACGTGGCGACGGTGCTGTTCACCAAGTTCATGAAATTCGACCCCTCGATGCCAACCTGGCCGGACCGCGACCGCTTCATCCTGTCCGCCGGCCACGGCTCGATGCTGCTGTATGCCATCCTGCACCTGACCGGCTACGAAAAAATGACGCCCGAGCAGCTGAAAAATTTCCGCCAGCTGCACAGCATCACCCCCGGCCATCCGGAAGTGATGCCGGAAGCGGGCATTGAAACCACCACCGGCCCGCTCGGCCAGGGCATCTCGAACGCGGTCGGCTTTGCGCTCGCCGAGCGCATGCTTGCCGCCCGTTTCGGCGGCGACCTTGTCAATCATACCACCTATGTCATCGCCAGCGACGGCGACCTGATGGAGGGGATCAGCCATGAATCCTGCTCGCTCGCCGGTCACCTCGGCCTCGGCAGGCTGATCGTGCTCTATGACGATAACAGCATCTCGATCGACGGCCCGACCTCGCTGTCCTTCACCGACGACACCAAAAAGCGCTTTGAGGCCTACGGCTGGGAAACCTTCGACATCGACGGCCACAACCCGGAACAGATCGCCAAGGCGATTGCCGCCGCCCAGGTCAACAAGAACAAACCGAGCCTGATCTGCTGCAAGACCAAGATCGGCTTCGGCGCGCCGACCAAGCAAGGTTCGTCTTCCAGCCACGGCTCCCCGCTCGGCGAAGAGGAAATCGCCGGCGCGCGCAAGAACCTCAACTGGACGGCGCCGCCGTTCGATATCCCGCCGCACATTATGAGCGCCTGGCGCGAAGCCGGGCTGCACAGCCAGCGGGACCGCAAAAACTGGCAGGCCCGCCTGGACCAGAGCGACGCCGCCAAGCGCGAAGCCTTCGACCGCGCGCTGCGCGGCGATGTCTCGAAGCAGACGGATGCCATCATCCGCTCTTTTAAAACAAAGATGAAACAGGAAGCGCCGAAAATTGCCACCCGCCAGGCTTCCGGCAAAGTGCTGGAAGCCCTCGTCCCCGCGCTGCCGGAACTGATCGGCGGCTCGGCCGACCTCACCGGCTCCAACCTGACGCTGGTCAAGGACATGGGCAAGGTGACCAAGGACGATTATTCCGGGCGCTACGTTTACTACGGCGTGCGCGAGCACGGCATGGCGGCGATCATGAACGGCATGGCGCTGCACCGCGGCCTGATCCCTTACAGCGGCACCTTCCTGACCTTCACCGATTACTGCCGCCCCTCCATCCGCCTGTCGGCGCTGATGAAACAGCGCGTCGTTTACGTGATGACGCACGATTCCATCGGCCTCGGCGAGGACGGCCCCACCCATCAGCCGGTCGAGCACCTGTCGGCTCTGCGCGCCATCCCGAATATGCTGGTGATGCGCCCCGCCGACGTGGTTGAGACGGCGGAATGCTGGCAGATCGCACTCGAGCACACCACCGGCCCCAGCATCCTGGTGCTGACCCGCCAGGGATTGCCTTTGGTGCGAAGAGAAAGCGGCGAGGAGAACAAAACAAAGCTGGGCGCCTATATTCTGGCGGAAGCGGAAGGCGAACACGTCGCGACGCTCTGGGCGACCGGTTCGGAAATCGAAATCGCCCTCAAAGCCCGCGACCTGCTGCAGGCGGAAAAAATCGGCACCCGGGTCATTACCGCGCCCTGCCTTGAGCTCTTCAACCAGCAGGACGAGAAATACAAAAAATCCCTGCAGGAGCCGGGTAAGATCAAAGTCGCCATCGAGGCCGCGATCCGCTGGGGCTGGGACAAATACATCGGCCCGGACGGAATTTTCATCGGCATGAAAGGGTTTGGCGAATCCGCCCCTTACCAGGAGCTCTACAAGCATTTTGGCATCACCGCAGAAGACACCGTCGCGGCGGTCAAAAAACGCCTATAAAACGATGGACGGCATTCGACTCATCGCCCCGGACATCAGGTACAAGGACTCGTTTGCCGAGGCTTTGTACGAGGGGCTGGATCTCGAGCCTGCCACACCGGAGGATATTCTGCTCGCCCGCCACGACTTCGACGCCTATATGGCGAAACGCCACGACCTCAGCCGGCCGGTGGTGCTGCCGGGCGGCATCCGCATCCGGCGCGTGCCGCAGATCGACCTTTGGCTGGTGAAAGGCGATACCTTCATCGGCCGGTCGTCTCTCCGCCCGAAACTCAACAGCTCCCTGAAAAAAAGGGGTGGCAACCTGGGTTATGCCATCCGCCACAGCGAGCGCCGCAAGGGTTATGGCCGCCTGATCCTGAAACTGACGCTGCGGCGCGCCAAAGAACTGGGTCTGGAAAAAATCCTCATTACATGCCACGATGAAAACCTCGGTTCCATCAGGATCATCGAGGGCGCGGGCGGCATGCTGCAGGATAAAGTAAAAATATCGGGATTGCCGCTGCCGGAACGGCGATACTGGATACAACCCTAACAGGAGGACAGACATGACAGTCAAAATAGCCATCAACGGTTTCGGGCGCATCGGGCGGCTGGTGCTGCGCTCGATCGTGGAAAGCGGGCGGAAAGACGTACAGGTGGTCGGTATCAACGACCTGGCCACCTCGGAAGCCAACGCGCATCTGCTGAAATATGATTCCATCCACGGCCGCTTTGACGCCGACATCAAGGTCAGCGGCAACAAGCTGGTCGTCAACGGCCATGAAATCCTGATGACACAAATCAAGGATCCGACGCAGTTGCCGTGGAAAGACTTAAGTATAGATGTCGCCATGGAATGCACCGGCATCTTCACCAAAAAAGAAGATGCGCTGAAACATATTGCCGCCGGCGCCAAAAAAGTCCTGATCTCCGCCCCCGCCACGGACGAAGACCTCACTGTCGTCTATGGCGTCAACCACGACAAGCTGCAGGCCGGCCACCTTGTCGTGTCGAATGCCTCCTGCACCACCAACTGCCTTGCCCCCGTGGCCTATGCCCTGCACCAGGCCATCGGCATCAAAAACGGCTTCATGACCACCATCCACAGCTATACCGGCGACCAGCCGACGCTGGACACCATGCATAAGGACCTGCACCGCGCCCGCGCCGCCGCTATCAATATGGTCCCCACCTCGACCGGCGCCGCCAAGGCCGTCGGCAAGGTATTGCCGGAACTCAAAGGCAAGCTGGACGGCGTCTCGATCCGCGTGCCGACGCCGAATGTGTCGGTGGTCGATTTCAAGTTCAACGCCGCGCGCGCCACGACCGTGGAAGAGGTCAACAAGGTCATTATGGACGCGGCCAACGGCCCGCTCAAAAATATCCTCGGGTTTTATACCGAGCCGCTGGTCTCCAGCGACTTCAACCATGACCCGCGCTCGTCGATTTTCGCCGTCAACGAAACCAAGGTCATCGACGGCACGCTGGTGCGCATCATGAGCTGGTACGACAATGAGTGGGGGTTCTCCAACCGCATGTCGGACACGGCGGTCGCTATGGCAAAACTGAAGTGATTGACACCGGGACCCGGATGCCCGACGATAACCTGACAAACAAAAGAGGACAAACATGAAAATCAGTAAAATCGGAAGCGTTTTTGTCGATTGGATGAAAGCAACCCACCGCTTCGGCTTCACCTTCACCAACTACCTGGCCGCGCGCACAGAAATGTCGCCTAAAGCCGCCAAGTTCGGCGGCGGGGCGCTGGACGTCCTGGCCGGCGGTTTTTTTACCTATGGCGCGGCGACCTCCATCATCGGCACGGTCGCCAGCATAGCGGCGGCGGTTATCACCTTCACGGCGGCGCCGCTGGCGGCGGTCGGCGCCATTGCCATGGGTGCTGTCTGGCTTGCCTTATCCTGCCTGACCGCCAGCACCGGCCTGGGGTTCCTCGGCGCGGCGCGCGAAAAGGCCGGCATTCCGCCGCTTTTTGCAGCCCTTAAAAACGCCAAAAATAATGTAAAGAAAAAAGCGCAGGACGGCGTTGCCTTCCTGAAAAAACCCTTCAAGGGAAAAAAGATTTCTTCACTCTTCAGGAAAGCCGCGAACAACAACCAGCCGGACACCCCGGCCCCAAAAAAGCCAGCGCCCAAACCCGGGAAGCATTTCAGGCTTTAAGCATGCCTGAGCAGCCGCATCTTTTCTCCCCGCTGAAAATCCGCAACCTCGTCCTGCGCAACCGCATCGGCGTATCGCCGATGTGCCAGTATTCAAGCGAAGACGGCTTCGTCAACGACTGGCACTTCGCGCATCTGGGTTCGCGCGCGGTCGGCGGGGCCGGGCTGGTGATGATGGAAGCGACCAATGTGTCGCCGGAAGGGCGCATCACCCCGGCCTGCACCGGCCTGTGGAAAGACGCGCATATCGAGCCGCTGTGGCGCATCACTGATTTCATCAAAAAACAGGGCGCCGCCGCCGGCGTCCAGCTTGGCCATGCCGGGCGCAAGGCCAGCATGCAAAAGCCCTGGGAGGGCGGCAAGCGCTTAAGCAAAGATCAGGGTGGGTGGGAAACACTGGCGCCATCGGCCCTGCCGTTTTCTCCCGAGCTTGAGCCGCCGAAAGAAATGTCCGGGGCGGACATCCAGAAATTCATCGCCGATTTCGTCAGCGCGGCGGAGCGGGCGGTCAGGGCCGGGTTCCAGATCATCGAGCTGCACGGCGCGCACGGTTATTTGCTGCATGAATTTCTTTCCCCCCTCAGCAACAAGCGCGCCGACAGCTACGGCGGCTCCCTGGAAAACCGATGCCGCCTGACGCTGGAGATCGCCGGGAAAATCAGGAAAGTAATTCCGCAGGAGATTGTCCTCGGGGCGCGGCTCAGCTGCGTCGATTGGCTGGAAGGCGGCATCACCATCGATGATTCGGCCCATCTGGCGCAGGAACTGAAAAAACGCGGCGTGGATTTTATCGACTGCTCGTCGGGCTTCATCTCTGCCGCGGCCAAGTCGCCGTTCGCGCCGGGGTTCCAGGTGCCGTTTGCCAAAGAGATTCGCGAAAAAACCGGGATCTTGACCTGCGCCGTCGGCCTGATTACCGAAGCGGAGCAGGCGGACGGGATTATCCGCAGCGGCGGCGCCGATATGGTGTTTCTCGCCCGGGCCATGCTGCGCGACCCTTATTGGCCGATCCATGCAGCGCAGAAACTGAACCAAAAAGCGGAAATTCCGCCGCAATATCTGCGCGGGTATTAAGCCCCCGCCACCGTCATCCCATCAATTCGCAAGGATGGCGCATCGATGCCGTATTTCAACTCGAGGTCATTGGCCGGGGTGCAATTGAGCCACATATCCTTCAGGTTTCCGGCCACCGTCAGCTCCGCCACCGGATAGGCGATTTTGCCGTTTTCAATCCAGAAGCCCTTGGCGCCGCGGCTGTAATCGCCGGTGACGATATTGGCGCCGCTGCCCATCAGGCTGGTGACATAGAATCCGGAATCGATGTCCTTGATAAGCTCGTCCAAAGTGACATGGCCCGGCTGCATGTAAAAATTGGCCGGCCGCGGCGAGGGCGCGGAGCCGGAGCCGCGCGCGGCGTTGCCGGTCGTTTTCAGTCCCAGTTGCCGCGCCGAGCTTAAATCAAGCAGCCAGCCGGTCAGGTCGCCTTTGTCGATGATAGCGCGCTTTTGCGGCGCAATGCCTTCACCGTCAAACGGGTGTGAGCGCAGGCCCCTTTTTAAAAAGGGATCGTCGATGATGGTGACGGCGCCGTTGAAAACCTGCTGGCCCAGCTTATCTTTCAGCAAGGTCGTGCCGCGCGCCACCGCCGCGCCGGAGATGGCCCCCGCCAGCGAGCCGATCAGCCCGCCGGAAATGCGGTTATCGAACACCAGCGGCACCTGCCGGGTCGCGGCTTTCCGGGGATGCAGCGACCTGACCGCCCGCTCGGCGGCTTTCATGCCGACGGTTTCCGCCGCCTTGAGGTCGGAAAGAAAAGTCGCGGAGTCGAAATCATCATTGACTTCCATGGCGGTCCCCTCGCCGGCAATCACCATGACCCCGATGCTGAAGCCGGAAGAGGCATAACTGCCGGCAAAGCCGTTGCTGGCGGCATAGTAAACCTTATCCTTGCCGCAGCTGAACTCGGCGCCGTCGGAATTGGTGATGCCCTTCACCCCCAGCGCAGCCTGTTCGGCGCGGTCGGCATAGTCGTTCATTTTTTCAACGGAGATTTCCGTTGCATCATATAAATCAAGGTCCGGAAAGGTCCGGGCGGTTTCGGACGGGTCGGCAATCCCGGCATAGGGGTCTTCCGGCACGCAGCGGGCCATCGCGACGGCGCGTTCGGCCATCTGCGTCAGGGCCTCTGCCGCGCGGTCGGAGGAAGACACGATCGCGCTTCTTTTGCCGACGAAAACGCGCAGGCCGATGTCCGCTTCTTCCGAACGGTGGATCGATTCCGGCTTGCCGAGGCGGCGGTTGATGGAGACGGAGGATGAGTCCGACAGCACGACATCGGCCTCCGTGGCGCCGAAGCCCTTGGCTTTTTTAAGAATATCCTGCAAAAGTTGAAGCGTCTGATCTTGTTTCAGGTCAGACATTGCCGCCTTCCTCTTTTTCCTGGTCCGCCGCCTGCGACGGCACGATCCGCTCCTCGTGCAGCGCGCCTTGCGGCAGGCTGACCAGACTCAGCTCCAGTTGCGGCGCGGCGGCCGGATCCTTGAATGTATTATAAAACTTGTCGATGATTTCGCAAAAACGGGTGAAGGCGTCCGCCGGCTCCGTCTCGTATTGCGGCCGCTGCAGCAATATGCCGAAATCGCTGGCGCCCAGCCGGCCGATGACGTCCGACTGGCGGCGCATGGAGGTGACTTTCTCCGTCAGTTTTTGCAGGGTCTCCTCTGCCGCCGCCGCGCCCAGCGCCGCGACAATCGCGTCATAATTTATCATGCTCAGGAAGACGATGAAGCTGCGCTCCCCGTAACGGAAGGAACGGTCGATCGCGGAAAGGAACAGCTGGTTGAACGCCGCCTTGCCGATCATGCCTCCGGTGGAGTGCACGTTGTCTTCCTTGGCCAGATGCCTGGTGATCTCGATCAGGCGCTCGGCGTTGCCGATTTTGGTGTCGAGGTCCATGACGCTGAAAGGCTTGAGAAGCACGTCATTGGTGCCGGCCGCAATCGCTTCCTCCTGCGTCGCCGTCTTGGAGAGCATGATCAGATAAGGCTTCATGTGCGCGCGCAGGCTCTTCCAGATCCCGATCATGACCGGGCGGGCGTCGCTCAACGGGGCGGGGTCCAGAAGGATGCAGTCAAAATTGCCGATTTTGATTTTTTCAAAGGCTTCATTCTTGTTCGGTTCCATGACGACGGTATGGCCCCGCGCCTGCAGCTTTGATGAAATCAGCTGATTGGTAAGAGATTCGCGATCGATGACCAGAATATCCATGTTTTCCCCCAAAAATCCTCCCCTTACTGTAGAAAAAACCACGCAAATGACCAATAGAAATAACAAAATTCTTATTCTCCATATAATATTTGACAATCAGCCCGGTTTTGCTTTAAAACTCGTTTCACCAACCCCGTGCCCAAATGGCGGAATTGGTAGACGCGCAGGTTTCAGGTACCTGTGGGGCAACCCGTGGAAGTTCGAGTCTTCTTTTGGGCACCAACCTTCTTCCGTATGCTCATACAGGCGAAGGTGTCCGCTGAGGCTCGTCAGAGCATAAGCGGACTAGTGGAATATAATTGAATTATGACAGTCACATTGCATCAAGGCGACATCCCCCCCACCCTTCATTTTAGCTCCTGTGTCGCCATCGACACGGAGACCATGGGGCTGCAGCCGGCGAGAGACCGCCTTTGCCTGGTGCAGCTGTCGGCTGGGGACGGCCATGCGCATATCGTGCAGTTAAAGGCCGGCCAGTATGCCGCGCCGAACCTGAAAAAACTGCTGACGGACCCCGCTGTCACCAAGCTGTTCCATTTTGCGCGTTTTGATATCGCGGCGATCTGGACATACCTGGATGTGCTGACGGCGCCCGTCTATTGCACGAAAATCGCTTCGCGCCTGGCGCGCACCTTCACCGCCCACCATTCCCTCAAAACCCTGTGCAGCGAACTGTTGCGGGTGGATCTCGACAAGCAGCAGCAAACGACCAACTGGGGCGCTGACCTCCTGTCAGAGGAACAGGTTAAATATGCCGCGGCGGATGTCCTGTATTTACATAAACTTAAAGAAATTCTCGATGCCTCCCTGATTCGCGAAGGCCGCATGAAACTCGCGCAGTCCTGTTTCGATTTTCTTCCCTCCCGGGCGCTCCTTGATGTCGCCGGCTGGGACAAAGAGGATATTTTCGAGCATTAAGTTTAAAAAACCTATCCCGCCGCCGGATATTTTAAGTATCATCATTTAATGTCCCGAATTGAACCGGAAATATTTTGAAGGCGGCGCCAGATGCCCGGTAAAAAACCGAAAAACACCAAGCCAAAAAACAGCCCACCAAAAAGCGGCAAGCTGGTGAATTCCTTCAATGCCAAAAAACCCCCGCAGGAAGAGATCGATGGTTTTCTTTCCGCCGCCGCCTATAACGATGCCGCGACTGTCGCAACCTTCCTGAAAAAACACCCAGCCGCCATTAATGCCAAGGATGATGGCGGCGATACGGCCCTGATGAACGCCCTCAGACGCGACAATGATGTCATCGCCGCGCTCCTGCTGGACAAAGGCGCCGACGTTAACCTGAAAAACACCGAGAACGCCACAGCCCTGATGATCGCCGCGCAGCGCGGCAATAACGGCATCGCCGCGCTCCTGCTGGACAAAGGCGCCGACGTTAAACCGAAAAACAGCGAAGGCGATACGGCGCTCATCCTTGCCGCCGGGAACGGGTATAAAGACATCGCCGCGCTCCTGCTGGACAAGGGCGCCGACATCCATGCAAAAAATACCGATGGCGCCACGGCCCTGCTGAAGGCCGCCGACAACAGGTCCTGCGACATTGTGACGCTATTGCTCGATAAGGGCGCCGACATCAATGCCAAAGACGCCGACGGAGCCTCCGCGCTGATGTATGCTGTCAGGAACGGGGACCTGGACACCGTCACGGCCCTGCTGGACAAGGGGGCGGACATCAGCCTTAAAGACAAAGATGGCGACACCGCCCTGTCGATCGCCAAAGACCTGGAGCGTTCGGAAATTCAGGAACAACTTGAACGGCGCCTTGAAAAGCAACAGCGGCGCCAGGCCGAGGCGGAAGAGGCAAAAGCGCAGGCCGCGGCCAAAGCCCTCAGTGAGGCCCGCCTGGAAAAACTGAAAAACCAGCGCCCCGCAAAATCCACCCTGAAAAAAAACCCGCCGCCCCAGCCGTGATTCTCTAGAATCCCGGCCGGCTGTTTTTGATGAGCGAATCCGCCCCAGCCGATATTATGTTAAAAATAAGCGATTTGGACATAAAAATTGACATAAACACAAGTGTTTGCTAAAAAATGAGCAAATAGAAAAGGTATTTTATCACATGACCATCGTTAAACTTTCCGAGTCCGCCCAAGTGCCGGCTGCCACCCACAAATATCTCGCCACCGCCATCCGGGTGCTGGAGACGGAGGCGCGGGCGCTTTCCGAACTATCGCGCTTTCTTGACGACCGTTTCCTGCAGGCGGTTGAAATGGTCGCCGCCGCCGAAGGGCGCGTCATTGTGACGGGCATGGGCAAGAGCGGCCATATCGGGAAAAAAATCGCCGCCACCTTCGCCTCGACCGGCACCCCCGCCTTTTTCGTGCATCCGGCGGAAGCCAGCCACGGCGACATGGGCATGATCGTGCGGGGCGACATCGTCCTTGCCCTGTCCAACTCCGGCGAGGCCAAGGAACTGAACGACCTGATCGAATACACCCGCCGCTTCGCCATCCCGCTGATCGGCATCACCAGCCGCCCGCAATCGACGCTGGCGCAGCGCGCCGACATCGCGCTGCTGCTGCCGGACTGCCCCGAAGCCTGCCCGAACGGCCTCGCTCCCACCACCTCGACCACCCTCACCCTGGCGCTCGGCGATGCGCTGGCGATCACGCTGCTGGAGAAGAAGGGCTTCACCGCAAAAGACTTCAAGGTCTATCACCCCGGCGGCAAGCTCGGCCAGCAGCTGATGAAGGTTTCCGAGATCATGCACACCGGCGAACAGCTGCCGGTCGCCTCCGAAAACATCCCGGTCATGGAAGCCATCGCCATCATCAACGCCAAAGGCTTCGGCTGCATCGGGCTGGTCAACGACCGGGGCGCTCTCACCGGCATCATCACCGACGGCGATATCCGCCGCAAGCTCAGCGCCGATATCGTCACCAAGGCCGCCCAGGACATCATGACCCGCAACCCGAAAACCGTTTCGCCGGACACGCTGGTCGCCGAGGCGATGGCCGTCATGAACGACCTGAAAAACGCCTTCCGCAAGATCACCTGCCTGCTGGTGGTGGATGCATCGGGGAAACCCGCCGGCCTGCTGCATATCCACGACTGCCTCCGCGCCGGTTTTGCGTGACCGCCCAGGAACGTCAATACAGCTCCGGCGTCTATGCCCCCCGCCGCCTCGGCACCTTAGGGCAAGGTTATTCCTTTTTTGTCAGGATCCTGAAGTTTATCCTGCCGCTGGCCATGCTGGTGATTATCGGCGTCCTGATCGCGCGTCTTTCCAATGATCCGCAGCAGCAAAAAATAATCGCCCTGCCGCAGGAGGAAAAAACCACCGCCGGGCAAATTGAACTGGTGCGGGCGAAATACGAGGGAACCGACGACCAGGGCCGCGCCTATACGGTTACCGCCGACAAGACCATCCGCGCCATGGACGCCCCCGACACCGTCCTGTTCGAAAAGCCCCTGGCCGACATCACGCTGCAGGACAAGACCTGGGTGGCGATCAAAGCCGAAGCCGGCTCCTTTGACCACGCCGCGGAAAAACTGAGCCTGAAGGGCAACGTCACGATTTTTCATGACAGCGGCTATGAGCTGGCGCTGCAGGACATTATTATCGACCTGAAGCAAAAAACAGCGGCGACAGCCTCGCCGGTGCGGGCGCAGGGGCCGCTGGGAAGCATCGCGGCAAAAAACCTGTCCGTGCAGGACCGGGGAGACCTGGTGGTATTCGGCGGGCCGGTCGCCCTGACGGTTTTCAAACTCTCGCCATGAAAGAAAAGCGGATGAAAAAAACTTTTTTGATCTTGATTTTGTTTTTTCTCAACGGCGCGGCCTTCGCCAAAGACGCAGCCGATACCGCCGCGCCGGTTGAAATTTCCGCCGCCGGGTCCCTAGAGTGGAATCGCAAGGACAAAACCTACACCGCCCGCGACAATGTGATTGTGACCCAGGGGCTGTCCAGGATTCAAAGCGACCGCCTGATCGCCCGTTACACCGGCGATAATGGCGCGACCGCCCTCTCCTCCCTGGAGGCCGATAACCACGTCACGATCCAGTCGCCGCCCTATACCGCCTACGGCGACCGCGCCATTTATAATGTCAAAACCGGCAACGCCGTGCTGACCGGGAAAGAGCTGAAGATAACCACAGACGCCGATCTCATGACCGCACAGGATAAAATAGAGTTTTTCGGCGCCGAACAGCGCCTGGACGCCACCGGAAAAGCGACCGCCACCCACGATTCATCGACCGTCACAGCCGATGTCTTGAGCGCTTATTTCGATAAAGACGCCGCCGGCAGGATGGGCTTAAGAAAAATAACCGCCCGCGGCAGCGTCGTCATCAAAACGGCGAAAGAGACCGTCACCGGCGATGAAGGGGTTTATGACGTGGTAACCCAAAAAGCCGTCCTGACCGGAAAAGTCCTGATCCGCCAGGGGCAAAACTGGCTCGAAGGCACCAGCGCCCATGTTGACATGACGACCGGAATCAGCCAATTGTTGGGAAGCGGCAATCCTGAAACCGAAGGCCGCGTGAAAGGCGTCTTTTATCCAAGCGCCGATCACCCCAAAAAGGAAAGTCCTTAAGTTTTGACAGCAGACACAAAAACCTCCGAACCGCGCCTTATTTCCAGCCCGCAGGGGCTGGTGGTGGAGCATCTGATGAAGCGCTACAAGCGCCGCCCCGTATTGCGGGATGTGTCGCTGACCGTCCGGCGCGGCGAAGCCGTCGGGCTGCTGGGGCCGAACGGCGCCGGAAAAACCACCTGCTTTTACATCGTCACCGGCCTGATTGCAGCGGACAGCGGCACCATCTCGCTCGACGGCAAAGACATCACCGGCCTGCCGATGTACCGCCGCGCGCGCCTAGGGATAAGCTACCTGCCCCAGGAATCGTCGATCTTCCGCGGCCTGAACGTCGAGGACAATATCCGCTCCGTCCTGCAGGTGGTTGAAGAAGACCTACACCGCCGCGAACACATGCTGGAAGAACTGCTGGCGGAATTCTCCATCAGCCACCTGCGGCTGACCCCCGCCGTCGCGCTTTCCGGGGGGGAACGCCGGCGCGTCGAAATCGCCCGGGCGCTGGCCACCCATCCGCACTTCATCCTGCTGGACGAACCCCTGGCCGGCATCGACCCGATCGCCGTGGGGGAAATCCGCGACCTCGTCCGGCACCTGAAAACCCGCAATATCGGCGTGTTGATTACAGACCACAACGTGCGCGACACGCTGGATATCGTCGATCGCGCCTACATCCTGCACGGCGGACAAGTGCTGATGGAGGGAAAACCGGCCGACATCGTCTCCCACAAGGACGTCCGCCGCGTTTATCTGGGCGAGAAATTCATCCTCTAGCGCCGCTGCTGAATGGAAAAATGAGGAAAACCCTAACCGAAGCTGGACAGCAATTTATCTATCTCTTCCTGTGACGCGCCGCCGCCCTTGAGCTGGGGCCCGTTCAACAGGCTTTTTTTGCCTTCGCTGATAACGGCGGATGCCGGCGATGGCTGGTCGGCATGGCCGAAGGCGCTGATGATTTCCACCACCTTGGATTCGATATGCTTCAGGGTTTTAACCACCTTGGTGATGCGCTGTCCGGTGATGTCCTGAAAACTGCAGGCTTCATAAACGGAAGTCACGGCATTGGACAGTTCGCCATTGGCCGGCGACGACAGCCCGCCCGCGATGCCCTCGATTTTTTCACAGGCGTCCATGATGGTGCCGGTGGCCTTGGCGGTTTCCTCCACCACGGCGTCAAGCTCGTCGGACGCCGCCGGGATATGGTTGTGGCTTATTTCTATGGAGCGCAATTGCGCCAGCTCCGAGCGCATATTCTCAATATAAGTGACAATCGTGCTCAGTTCATCGTGCAGCCTGGCCGTGGGTTCGCTCTCCCTGTCAATCGTGCTCAGCACCGAGCGGATAATATCGACCACTTCTTTGCGGCTATACGCGCGCTCTTTCAATTTTACCGCTTCAACCTGTTGGGATGATGGCTTCATTTTCTATATCCTTACCTGTGTAAAAATCAAAATTCACCGAGGACGCTGAGCAGTTTTGTTTTGAGCGTGTCAGCGTTAAAGGGCTTGACGATATAATTATCAACCCCCGCTTCCCGGGCGGCCATCACATTCTCGGTTTTGCTCTCGGCCGTCACCATGATGAAGGGAACCTTGTTGCCTTCGCCGCGCACCTTCTTGAGCAAATCAAGGCCGGTCATGGGCTCCATGTTCCAGTCGGAAATGATGAGCCCATAAGGCTTGTTGCCGATCTTCTGCAACGCCGCGGTGCCGTCGGTCGCTTCATCAATGTTGCTGAATCCCAGCTGTTTCAGCAGATTCTTGATGATGCGGATCATCGTTTGATAATCATCGACCACCAATATATTTATATTCATATCAACTGCCACTGTTAAGCACTCCCCAAAATTAAACCGTGAAACAAAACACCCACCAGGCTATTTTGCCCATGAACGGTTAAGTAAGGGTAAACTTTTCCGGCAAAACCCAAAGTTGTGCGTAAAAATTCCGCGGGCTTACGGTGTGGCCGGCGGCGGGGCTTGATTTATGGTCAGCGGGGGCGCTGACGGCGGCGCGGAAGAGGGGGCCGATTCTTTTTTCCCGGCCGCCGGCTGGTTGGGCAATTTATGCTGCTCGGAAAGCTTGATCGTGACCAGCCGCGCTTTTTCAGGGTCCATGTTGGCGAGGATCGGCGAGCTTTTGCGCTCGCTCATTTTGCTGATGACCGATACCAGGATGTCCATTTCCAGCGTATCAAAAATGCGCGCCGCCTCTTTGGGCTTCATGCCCTCGTAAATTTTCACCAGGCTGTCGATGCGCTCGTCCTGTATGGACTGCTGCTTGTTGAGAAGGCTCTCCAGCTCGCTCTTTATTTTATTCAGTTCGGCTATTTTCCGGTCCACTTCCCCTTCAGCGGCCTTCAGCAGGGCTTCGTGCTGGACGATCTGCTGTTCGCGCTGGTCCAGCTCGTCACGGCGCTTGGCGAGGGATTGCAGGACATCGAGTTCGGCGCCGCTGAAGCCGCGCTCCCCGTAAGACGGGGGCGCCGGCGGTGCGGCGGGTGCCGCTTCTTTTTTGGCCGCCTCATCTTCGCTTTTGTCCGCAGGCGGCGGCGCGGGCTCGGTCACCCCGGAAAACTCTTTTGGAGGCGCTGCATTTTCAGCAACCGAGGCGGGTGTCGAAAAACCAGAAAAATCGATGAGCCGCAGCGCGAACGCAAAAACCGCGACCATCATCAGAAATGTGAAAATATTGAACTTTTTCATGCCTGCTGCTTTGCCCTGATCGCTTCCAGAAGCTCTCTCTCGGCGCGGGTGCGCGGTGGGGCTTCGGCCTGAAGGGTGTCCTTCGCTTCACCGGGCGGCTGGCCGGAACGGCCCCTCTCCGCCAAGACCTGCAGCCGGTCGGCAATGCTGTCCCCGGCCTGAATCATGATTTCCAGCTCCTCGCAGATCGCCCGCGACTTGTTGATTTTGTCCTGCAGCGCGTCGCCGCTGCCAAGGGCGCCTTCCTTCAGCGAGCGGATGACGGCCTCCGCCCGGGCCGTAGCGGCATCAAGACTGCGGATCAGGGCATCAAACGCCGCGCGGTTCGCCCGCATCTGGTTGAGCTGCCGCGACAGCCGGAAACAATAAAAAATGGTGATGCCCAGCGCGGCAAGGATGATGATGTCAAAAAACAAACCAACGAAGGGGGGCATGGTCCCGGTTACTCCTCGGCCGCGGGGGCTTCTACATATTCTTCGATGCTGATGGCGACATGCCCTTTTTTCTGGCCGATTTTCGCCATGAACATGGCGCTGTCCCCGACCCGCATCTCGATCAGCTCTTCAGGTTTCGTGTTCAGCATGACGATGGAGCCCGGTTTCCAGTTGACCATTTCGTCAAGGGAGACCGTTGTCTCCCCGAGGATCGCCGACAGGTGGACGTCGGTCTGGTAAAGCTCGCGGGTCAGGTGGGATTCCCAGATGGAATCGCGCCCGAATTTTTCCCCCATGAACATTTGCAGCAGCAGCTCGCGGACCGGCTCCAGCGTCGCGTAGGGGATCATGATCTCCACGCGGCCCGAGCGGTCGCCCATATCGATGCGCAGGCGCACCAGGACGCCGGCGTTGTTGCTCTGGGTGATGGCTGCGAAGCGCGGATTGGTTTCAATCCGGTCGAGGCGGAAGCTGACCGGGGAGAGGGGGTCGAAAGCCGAAGACAGGTCGTTCAGCACGACATGCACCAGGCGCTCGATCAATTTCGTCTCGATGGTCGTGTAAGGGCGGCCCTCCACCCGCAGCGCCGAAGCGCCGCGCCGTCCGCCCAGCAAGACATCGACCAGGGTGTAAATCAGCGCGCTATCGACAACCAGCAGCCCGTAATCATCCCATTCCTCGGCCTTGAAAATGCTGAGCATGGCCGGCAGGGGGATGGAGTTGATGTAATCGCCGAAGCGCACCGAGGAAATATGGTCGAGGCTGATCTCCACGTTATCGGAGGTCAGGTTGCGCAGGGAAGTTGACATCAGCCGCGCCAACCGGTCGAAAACGATGTCCAGCATCGGCAGGCGCTCGTAATTGACCAGCGCGCTGTTGATGAGTTCCATGATGCCGGTTTTTGATCCCTTGCCGGTTTCATTGTCAAACCCCAGCAGGCTGTCAATTTCCGTCTGGTCGAGAATGCGGCTGTCGGCGGCGGCTTCCTTGGGGGCGCCGGCATTCTCGCCGCCCGCCATCGCTTCCCATTCCGCCATCATTTTAGCCTCTTCACCCGACAAATTTTTGTCTTTTACATCGCTCATTGCACCAATATCTCCTGGAAAAGAACGTCGCGCACCCTGACATTCGGCGCCGCGGCGCGAACGCGGCTTAACAATTCAATCTTCAGCCGGTAAATGCCGGAAGTGCCGCGCAGGTCCTCGATGCGCAGCTCCCGCAGATACATCTGAAACTGATCGACCACCCGCGGCAGGAGCGGCTCCATCTTTTTCTGGTCTTCGGCGGTATCCAGCTCAAGCTTAAGCGAAATCTTTAAAAACCGCGGCTGCTTGCTGGGGCTGTTCAGGTTGACGATCATGTCGGGAATTTCGAGAAAGGCGGCGGGCTTGCCGGCGGCGGCGGCCTCCTGCATCGCGGAGCATTGGGCGAAATCCCTGTCGCCCTCCTTGACGCCCTCGCAATTAAGATGAGAGCCGGTGGGGATGAAGCCCATGAAGTAAGCGCCCGCCCCGATGGCGATCATCAATAACAGCGGCAAGCCGACAAAAAGAAGGATTTTTTTAAGGGGGAAACGGGATAACGGCTTAAGGGCTTCCGTCCCCTCAGCCCCCTCGGCAGCGTCTTTTTCTTCCGCCGCCGCGCCGGCCTTAGTGGCGCCCTTGGATTTGTCATCCTTGGGTTTGTCATCGCCAGGCCGGTCGTCTTTTTTGGTTTTTTTGTCGTTAGCCACGATTCCCCACACTTATGGCAAAGTCAAAAATTCTAAACAAATTTCTTCAACCGACGCCTAAAACCCCACGCATCCATCGTGCCACGCTTTATCCGGGCTGTCATTTTAATTTTAACAAAGAGTCAAAGGGGCAAAAAATTCCCCCTGCTGCACCCGCTTTGCCTTTAAAACAATTTTTTAAAGGCCTCCGGATCATCCAAAAATAACTAACATGTTGAAAACAAAAAGAAATTATAAATGGCACGATTTCTGCATTGTTTGTTCCGGGTTAACAACATCCAGCTGGCAACAAAAAAAACAAAAAGCCGGCGGGTGTTTGAAAAGAAACAGGTATTTTTGAGGTGACGGTCAGATGAACGATCTTTCCCAGACAAACTCAGCACGGCAAACGATGCTGCGTAACATGATGGACGTGATTGCGAACAATATCGCCAACATGAGCACGCCGGGTTTTAAATCGGAAAACCTGCTGTTCAGGGAATATATCAACAAGGACCAGGATGAAAAGGACAAGGGCGTACAGGCGAATAATTCCAGCGGTTACCGCGACCTGAGCCAGGGCCTCCTCTCCCCGACATTCAATAAGTTCGATCTGGCCCTCCAGGGCGAGGGCTACTTCGGCGTGCAGACCCCGGACGGGGTCAAGTACACCCGCGCCGGCGCCTTCAGCCTGAACAACAAAAAAGAAATCGTCACCAAATCCGGCTATCCGGTTTTGAGCGACGGCAATGCGCCGCTGGTCGTGCAGCCCGGCGCCTCTGCCATCACCGTTTCCGAAAACGGCACGGTCAGCAGCGAAAAGGGCAACATCGGAAAACTGAAACTGGTCAAGTTTGAAAACCCGCAAAGCGTCGTTCCGGCCGGGGACAACCTGTTCGATGCCGACAGCGCCGGGGAACTTCCGCCCGAAGACCTGAAGGTGGCGCAGGGCATGCTGGAAAACTCCAATGTCCAGCCCGTTTTCGAAATGAACAGAATGATAGAAATCATACGCATGTATCAGTCCACGCAAAATATCGTCACCACCGATCATGAAATGATCCGCGGCATGATACAAAAACTGACAAAAGTTTAACCGTTTAAAAAGGGGATGACACTATGTCACTGACACTCGATATCGGCGCCACCGGAATGCTCGCCCAGCAGCTGAACGTGGACACCATTTCAAACAACATCGCCAACATGACGACGACGGGATATAAGCGCCAGCGCGCCGAATTTCAGGACATGCTCTACCAGACCAAGGTCCGCGCCGGCGCGTCATCCTCCGACGCCTCGACCACCATTCCCGTCGGCATCCAGCAGGGGATGGGGGTAAAAACGGGCGCAGTTTACCGCATCAACGAGCAGGGGGCCCTGCAATCGACCAGCAATAAATTTGACCTGGCTATTGCCGACCAGGGGTACTTTCAGGTGACCCTGCCTTCCGGCGAAACCGCCTACACGCGCGACGGCTCTTTCCAATTGAATCAGACCGGCCAGATGGTGACGGCGCAGGGTTACACGCTGCAGCCGGGGATCACGATACCGAGCGACGCCGTCGATGTGACGATCAACGGCAGCGGGCAGGTGCTCGTCAAAATCCAGGGCCAGAGCGCCATGACCAACGTGGGGCAGATCCAGCTGGCGATTTTTCCCAACGACGGGGGACTTGAAGCTCTCGGCAACAACCTGAGCATCGTAACGGAGGCGTCGGGAACAGCCGTGATCGGCAACCCCGGTGCTGCGGGTTACGGCGAATTGCGGCAATCCTTCCTCGAGGCGTCAAACGTCAACGTGGTGGAGGAAATCACCGCCCTGATCCAGGCGCAGCGCGCCTATGAAATGAACTCCAAGGTCATCCAGGCCGGCGACCAGATGCTCAACACAGTCACGCAGCTCCGTTAAAACAAAGGCCGGGAAAAAACATGAAGGCAACCAAGGTCCGTAAAAAACCGAACATGCGGCGGCTGGTTCTGGCGGCCGCCCTGGCCATCTCCCTGGCCGTCAGCCCCGCCTTTGCCGCCGCCCCGAAAGCGGACAGCACCGTCACGCGCGACCAGATCACGCTGGGGGACGTTTTTGACGGCATCAGGGATAATGCGGACTACTACCTCGCCCCGGCGCCGGAAATGGGCAAGACGGTCACGCTCAACGCCGGCGACCTGCTGCGCATATCCGAAGCCTTCAACCTGGGCTGGACGCCGGGCAATGGCCCGCGGCAAGTGGTGATCCACCGCTCTGCCAATGAGATCGGCCGTCATGAAATCGAGGACGCCCTGCAAAAAAAACTGACGGAGACGCTGAAGGGGCAGAAACTGGAAGCCGAGCTGTTCGACTCTGCGGCCAGCCTGCAGGTTCCGGATCCTGCCGACAAAACGCTTAACGTCGGGAACCTGTCCTATAACGCGGCCCGCAATGAGTTCAGGGCGGAAATTTCAACCGCGGGCGCCCCCGAGCTTAAAAAGGAAGTGACGGGAAAAGTTTATTTCATTCATCAGGTGCCGGTCCTGAGAGAGCCCTTGCATCAGGGCGACGTGATTTCGTCCGGAGATATCGATTACATCGACGTGCGCGCGGCGGATATTGCCGCCAGCGTGATCCTGGAGGCGGACAAGCTGGTGGGCCAGACCCCGCGCCGCGGCCTTGCCGCCATGAAGCCCGTCATGGCCGGGGATGTGCGGCTGCCGGTCCTGATTAAAAAAGGCGACCTGGTCACCATGCTGCTGAAAAGCGATCTTATCAACCTGACGGCGCAGGGCCGCGCGCTGGACAACGGCGCCGCCGGGGATGCCATCCATGTGATGAACACGACCTCAAAACAGGTCATTGACGCCGTTGTCGCCGGTCCGCAGACCGTCAACATCAGGCCGCCGATGAACATCTTTTAAGGAACAGGGGGAAGAAACCATATGAGCAGCCTATCCATGAAGACCTTCACGGCAGCAGTCTGCCTGACATCTCTCCTCGCGCTCGCCGCCTGCGGCAGCATGACCGAGCGCCTCTCCAGCGTCGGCAAGGCGCCGGAAATCGCCAAGATCGAGAATCCCTACATCCAGCCGGGATACAGGCCGGTGTCCCTGCCGATGCCGCCCCTGGAAGAGCAGAACCGGGAGCCGAATTCGCTGTGGCAGGCCAGCCGCCAGACCTTCTTCAAGGACCAGCGCGCCCATAAGGTCGGCGACATCCTGACCATCATGATCGATATCAAGGATACGGCGGACCTGAATAACAAGACCGAACGCACCCGCTCCGGCGATGAAAAACAGGGGCTGACGAATTTTCTCGGGATTGCCGAATCGCAACTGGGCAAAGTCCTTCCGGAAGCCGTCGATCCATCCGCCCTGGTCGATATGAATTCAGATTCAACCTCCACCGGCGACGGTAAAATCCAGCGCGGCGAGACGATCAGCCTGAAACTGGCGGCGATGGTGACGCAGGTCCTCCCCAACGGCAACTTCGTGATTCAGGGCCGCCAGCAGGTGCGCGTCAACTACGAGCTGCGCGACCTCGAGCTGCAAGGGGTGATTCGTCCGGAGGACATCCAGAACAACAACTCTATTTCTTACGAAAAAATCGCCGAGGCCCGCATCTCCTACGGCGGCAAAGGCACGGTCAGCGAGCTCCAGCAGCCGCGTTACGGCCAGCAAATTTTCGATGTCGTCTCTCCTTTCTAAAAAGTCCGGTGAGGGGGCTGCTGCCTTACCCTCACAACCCACCCAGACTACCTGTTAACCCACGACCCCCTTAAGGGCCGGCTTTTACGCCGGCCCTCTTTTTTTGATTTATGCTAGCACTCTTTAACATAATATAAGGAGGTTATTATCAATAATGAGCGCTTTGAATATAAAAGAATCTGATTATATTGGTCGGGGATCCAAAAGATATTAGGAGACAGGCAATGATCGAGGCAGCGCGCACCATGGAAAACGCCCAACAGGGAAAACCGGTTTTTGAAAACGACCAGTGGTTGTGGGAAAAATATTATCCCGAAGGCCTGAGCTGGCACGCCCCGCTTTTGAAAAAACCGCTGTTCCATGTGCTGGACCAGGCGGTGGCCAAATATCCCCACAATGCCCTCTGCGATTTTCAGGGGAAATCTTTCAGTTATAAAAAAATCGCCCGCTATGCGGACCAGGTCGCCGAGGGTCTGCAAAAGATGGGGGTCAAGAAGGGCGTCAAGGTCGGTATTTTCCTGCCCAACACGCCTTATTCGATCATATTTTTTTACGGCATCCTCAAGACCGGCGCCACCGTGGTGAATTACAATCCGCTCTACGTCGAGCGCGAATTGATCGGCCAGATCGAAGACAGCGAAACCGACATCATGATAACGGCCGACCTGAAGTTCCTCACCGACAAGATGGAACACATGCTCATCACCACGCGGCTGAAAAAAATCATCATCTGCCCCATAGCGGAAGTCCTGCCTTTCCCCAAGAACCTCCTTTACCCCCTGGTGAAAGCCAAGGATGTCGCAAAAATAACCCCCGACGACAGGCATATCCCGTTCAAGGATCTTATCGACAATCCCGGCAAGCCGGAACCGGTGATGGTCGATGCCGAAAACGACGTTGCGGTGCTGCAATATACCGGCGGCACCACCGGAACCCCCAAAGGGGCGATGCTGACGCACGGCAACCTCTACGCCAATGTGCAGCAGACCATCTACTGGGTCAGAAGCATCGAGCCGGGAAAAGACACCATGATGGGCGTACTGCCCTTTTTTCACGTTTTCGCGATGACCGTGGTGATGAACTGCTCGATCTGGGCGGGGCTGAAGATCATCCTGCACCCGAAATTCGCGGTGGACGACCTGCTGAAATCGATCAAGAAACACCGTCCCGCCTTCCTGCCGGCGGTGCCGACCATTTTCAACGCCCTCGCCACCTCGCCGCACGTCAAGGACGTCGATTTTTCCTGCCTGAAGTTCTGCATGTCCGGCGGCGCGCCGCTGCCGGGCGACGTGAAAAGGCTGTTCGAGGAAAAAACCGGCTGCCACAATATCGGCGAAGGCTACGGGCTGACCGAAACCTCGCCAGTGGCGACCTTCAACCCGCCCGGCGGCAAGATCAAGAACGGCTCGGTCGGCATGCCGATCCCCGGCACCATCGTTGAGATCATCGACCGCGAAGACGGCGTGTCGGTGCTGCCGGTGGGTGAAAAGGGCGAGGTTTGCATCTCCGGCCCGCAGGTCATGAGGGGTTATTTCAACAAGCCGGAAGACACCGCCGCCGTCATCAGGCACGGCCGGCTGCATACCGGCGATGTCGGTTATATCGACGAAGAGGGCTACCTGTTCCTCGTCGATCGCATCAAGGACATGATTATGGTGCGCGGCTACAAGGTCTATCCGCGCTTTGTCGAGGAAGCGATCTACAAGCACCCTTCCGTCGAGGAATGCATCGTCGCCGGCGTGCCGGACATCGAGCGCGGCGAAACGGTCTGGGCCTGGATCAAGCCGGTGGCGGGACGGGCGCTGAGCGAAGAGAGCCTGAAAAAATTCCTCGAGGACAAGGTGTCCCCCATCGAAATGCCGCGCAAGATCATCATCCGCGACACTCCGCTGCCCAAGACGGCGGTCGGCAAGCTGTCGAAAAAAGACCTGCTGGAGCAGGAAGGCATCAAGAAGAAATAAAAGAAAGGTAAGATCAACATGGGTTCTGTTGCTTTTAAAAACCCCGCTAAGGCGGAAATGCCCTGGCTCAAAAGCTATCCGGAAGGCGTGGCCTGGGATCTCCAGGTGCCTGCAACGCCGCTGTTCGCGTTTCTCGAGCAAACAGTGGCAAAATACGGCAGCCACGACGCCATTCACTTTGCCGGCCATGTCTATACTTACAGCGCGCTGGGCGACCTGGTTGACCGTGCGGCGGCGGGGCTGCAGGCTTTAGGCGTCAAAAAAGGCGGCAAAGTCGGCCTCTTCATGCCGAATTCGGCTTATTCCGTCGTGATGTACTACGCGATTCTGAAGTCCGGCGGCACGGTGGTGAACTATAACCCCGTCTATGCCGAGCGCGACCTGATTTCCCAGGCCGAGGACAGCGAAACCGACATCCTGGTGACACTGGACGTCCCCGCCATCCTCGACAAGGCGACCGCGCTGCTCGACCAGACCCGCATCAACAAACTCATCGTCTGCCCCTTCAAGCAGGACATGGCCGCGACCACCAGGACGCTCGAGCTGCCGGGCGATCCCGCTTCCTTTGTCTGGTTCTGCGACCTGATCGCCAATCCCGGCAAGCCCGCCCCGTTCGCTATCGACTTCGAGAAGGACATCGCGGTGCTGCAATACACCGGCGGCACCACCGGCACGCCCAAGGCGGCCGTCCTGACGCATAAAAACGTCGTGGCCAACGCGCTCCAGATCAGCAAGTGGTACCACAACGCCGAGAACGGAAAAGACAGCATGGTCGCAATCCTGCCGCTGTTCCACGTCTTCGCGATGACCGTCATCATGAACATGTCGCTGATGCGCGGCCTCAAGCTTTTTATCATGCCGCAGTTCGACATGAAGGAGATGCTGCACCTGATCCAGACGGAAAAGCCCAGCTACCTCTGCGGCGTCCCCACCATCTTCATGGCGCTGGCCAGCTATGACCGCATCGCCGAATACGACTTCTCCTCGCTGAAATTCTGCCTCTCCGGCGGCGCGCCCCTGCCGAACGAAGTTAAAAACGCGTTCGAAAAGAAAACCGGCGCTTCCCTGCTGACGGAAGGCTACGGCCTGACCGAAGCCTCGCCGGTCGTCACCTGCAACCCGCTGTCGCCCAAAGCGCGCGGGGGCTCGATCGGTCTGCCCATGCCGGGAACGGTCGTGGAAATCGTCAGCGCCGAGGACGGCGTGACGGTGCTGAAACCCGGGGAAAAAGGCGAAGTTTGCGTGACCGGACCCCAGGTAATGCCGGGCTACTACAAAAAGCCGGAAGAGACTGCCAAAGTCCTGAAAAACGGCCGCCTGCACACCGGTGATGTCGGCTACATGGACACGGACGGTTTTGTCTATATCGTCGATCGCATCAAGGACCTGATTTTGGTTAGCGGCTACAACGTCTATCCGCGCCATGTCGAGGAAGCCATTTACAGCCACCCGGCGGTGAAGGAATGCATCGTCGCCGGCGTGCCGGACAAGCTGCGCGGCGAAGTGCCTTACGCCTGGGTCAAGCCCATCGACGGCAACCCGCTCGACGCCGACACGCTGCGCGCCTTCCTGAAGGACAAGCTGTCGCCGACCGAGATGCCGAAGAAAATCATCGTCCGCGACGAGCCGCTGCCGAAAACGGCGGTCGGCAAGCTGTCCAAAAAGGACTTGCTGGCGCAGGAAGGGTACCTGAAAACGGTATAAGCCTACTTCGGGTTTAACCCGTATTTCTGGGGATTATCTTTAAAAACCTGGCAGAGGTCTAAAGAAGAAAGCCCGCTGTTTTTTGCCTTGGCGCAAAAGCTTTTGAAATCTTCCAGCGGCATGTCCAGAAGGGCTTCGTTGTTAGTTCCCGCGAACGGCGGGCGCTGGGCGGCGGCGTTGAATTTTATTTTGATGCTTTTTCCGCTTTTCGACCTGCCTGTTTCATAGTGTTCCGCACTGGCAATATTTACCTCCGGAAAGTCATGGACAACAACGCTATTCGTGTTTTCCCTGCGCAAGAGAGCTCTCATATTAAGATGCAATGAAATGACGGCGCTGCCGGTGACGTTCCGCAAGTCAAGGACGGGTTCGCGGAAATCCGGGGTATAGATTTTTTTCTCCAAATCTTCATGAGGAAGCGCCACGGCGATCTTCATGCCGGAGCGAAGAATGAGGGTGGAGCGCTTTTCCCCCGCTCCCATCACGCCCTCCACGGCGGCTATCGAAAAGCTGAAGGGGAGAAAAGTTGTGCCGTCTTCATCCGGCACCCAGACGCGGATCAGCCGCTCACCGGCATCGCGGGAGAGGAAATTACTCTTGGGGGAAAAATCGTTCATGCTGGATCAAACCCGTACCGGTTGGGGTTCGCCACAAACAGGCTGCAAAGGTCCAGCTTCGCCAGGCCATTTTTCTTCGCATTGACGAGTTCTTTCATGAAGTCCGCATACGGCATATCAATATGGTGGGTGGCATCCTTGCCGAAGGGTGTTTTTGCCAAAGCATTAAAAATTATTCTGACCGAATGGCCGGTTTTAGACCGGGTGCCGGACTCATCGGAATAAGAGGCGATGTCGCTCTCGGAAAAATCAAAACCAACCGCGTTATTGCTGCTTCCCCTGCGCAGGATGGCGCTGATGACCAGGCCTGACTTCGAGGGGGCATTGAATTCATCCGCCAGTTTCGGCACCAGGACATCCTTAATAGCCGGCCCGGTGAACGGCTTCAGATCCAAAAGTGAAGCCTGCCTGAAATCCGGTTCGTAAATCATCCGGTTGAGTTCCTGATAGGGGAGCGCCACCGCAATGGTCACATTGTTTTTCAGGACAAGGGCGGAAACCTTGTCGCTCACATCCATCACATAAGAAATTTCCCCGGCCCGGAAAAGGATAGTGCGAATAACTCCGACATTGTTTTTTTCAGGCACCAACGCCTCAATCCGCAGATCCGAGGCATCAAGAGAAATGAAGCGCATGACATGGTCCTTATTTTCCATGTTCATAAGTTAAGGTAAGCTGGCTGTTATGTCAACTTAGAAATACCTATATAATTCAATATATTAGTCTGGCCAACGGCGGTGAATCCACAGCCATTGCTCGGGCCGCTCGCGAATCCAGTTTTCGAACTGGCGGTTGATTTCGGTCAGGATCGCGCGGGTATCCTGCTCCTTGTCCCCGGAGCGGGGAATCTCCAGGCGCGGATAAACCGTGATTTTAAACCGGACGCCGCCCAGACGCTCGATGCGCACCGGCAAGACCTGGCACTCAAAGCGCAGCGCAAAACTGGCGATAGCGGGCGCGGTCATGGCCGGACGCCCGAAAAAAGATATCGCCATGCCCTCATTCAGCTTCTGGTCCATCATGATGCCCAGCGCGCCTTTGTTTTTCAGCACTGTCAGCATCTCCCGCGCGCCCGCCGCGCCCTTCGCGATCAGGCCGACCGAGCCGGTGCCGCGGGCATAACGCAGCAGCCCCTCGACGCCGGGATTATTGGGGCGGCGATAAACAGGATAGACGTTAAACCCGGCGCGTTTGACGCCGATCGAGCAGATCTCCCAATTGGCGAGATGCGCCGCAAAAAACATCACCGGCCCGCCGCCCGCCCGCGCCTTATCCAGGTTTTCTTTTCCCGCCAGCTCGACATAGTCCCAGATGCGGTGAAGATGCGCGTATTCCGCCAGCACGCGCCCGAGGTTATCCCACATCCCGGCGACGATTTTTTCGCGCTCGTCTGCGCTTTTCCCGGGAAAAACCCGCGCCAGGTTTTTACGCGCCACCGCCGAAGACGGCAAATGCGGCCCGATGCTGCGGCAAATCCACCCGCTGAAGCCGGAGGCCGCCCTGATCGGCAGCAGGCGGAAAAAAGCATAGAGGATATAAACCAAAACGGTTTCCAGCGCATAGCGCAGCCGCCGCAATAGTGGTTTTTTTTGCGTATCGGTCATATTATCTTTTTTGCAGGGCTTGTTCGATCAACGGCACGACCTCGGCGGGGTTTTGCCAGACAAGATGAATGGAGAAAGTCTGGACCTTCTGGCGCAAGCTGTTCGGCAGCCGCACATGGTCCTTGGTCGTCGTCAGCAGCAGGAGCCCGCGTTCTTCGGCCTGCGCCACGATCTCCTTCAGGTCTTCCTCGTCGTAGGGGAAATGGTCGGGAAACTCCATCCAGCCCTCGATGACCGCGCCTGCCGCCTCCAGCGTTTCCTTGAATTTTTGCGGGCGGCCAATGCCGGCAAAGGCGGAAACTTTCTTGCCCCTGATGTCGGGATTGTTTTCATCCGCCGCCAGGCTGGCAGACAGGATGGGGATATCTGTCAGGCGCCGGACGTATTCGGCGGCGCCGGTCTTGTCTTCGCCGATGATGACGACGGCATCGGCGCGGCTGAGGCCGAATCTTATATTCTCGCGCAAAGGCCCCGCCGGCATCACTTGTTTGTTGCCCAGGCCGACCACGCCGTCAATCACCAAAAAGGAAAAATCCTTGTAGATGACCGGGTTCTGAAACCCGTCATCCATGATGACGATATTGGCGCCGCTGTCCATGGCCTCCTGCGCGCCGAGATGGCGGTTGACGGAAACCCAGGTGGGCGCCTTCTCCACCAGCAACAGGGCTTCATCCCCCACATCGCTTGCCGTATCGCGGCCGGGACTGACCTGCAAGGGGCCGCTTTCCGTGCCGCCGTAACCGCGGATCAGCAAATGCGGATTGTAGCCCTTCTCCTGCAAAAGTTCGGCCAGCGACAGGACGACTGGCGTCTTGCCCGCGCCGCCAGCCACCATGTTGCCGACACAAATCACCGGCTTGACCATCGGCACAGGGAAATAAAGATCGAACCGTTTGCGCACCAGCCAGCCATAGACCCAGCCGGCGGGAAGCAATAGCAGTTTCAGAAAAACTTCGCCGGCGGTTTTTTGCCGGTACCAGAAAGCGGGGGTGGCGATCATGCGGCCACCGCCTTCATTTTACCCATGAAGGGCGCGATCTCGGCGGAGATTTCATCGACGACATGGGACTGGCGCAGCGCCCAGTCTTTGGCGGCGGCGGCCATCGGCGCGAAATGCTCCGGATTTTTTAAAGCCTGCGCCAGCACCTGCTTCAACTGGTGTTCGTCCGCCACCCTTTGTGCGGCGCCCCGGCTTTCAAAATCATTACAAATGGAAATAAAATTAAACATATGGGGCCCGTAAAAAATCTGGCAGCCGAGTTGCGCCGGCTCGATGGGGTTGTGCCCGCCGTGGGGCACAAACGACCCGCCCATTATACACAAGGATGACAGCCTGTAGAAGAGCCCCATCTCCCCCAGCGTGTCGGCGACATAAATATCGTCGCTGGCGGCGGGCAGCGCGCCTTGCGAGCGGAGCCCGGCCTTAAGACCAACCCCGGCGGCAAGGGCGGCGATTTCAGCGCCGCGCTGCGGGTGGCGCGGGACAATAACACTTAACAGCCCGGGCGCCCCGACCCGAAGTTCCTTATGGATACGGCAGGCGATTTCCTCTTCTCCGGGATGGGTGACGGCCCATAATAAATGCGGCCGCGCGCCGATGGATTGCCGGAGTGCGGCCAGACGCTCCGCGTCACAGGGCAGCGGCGTGGCCGCATATTTCAAATTGCCGGAGATTTTGGCCTTCACGGCTCCCAGTTGCAGGAGTCTGTCCACTTCAGCCTGATTTTGCCCCAGGCAGAGCTGAAAAGTTTTCAACACCGCGCCGATAACGCCCTTGAGCAGAAGCCAGCGGCGGAAGGAAGTCTGCGACATGCGGGCATTGAGGAGGATGGCGGGAATCCGGCGCTGCTGGATTCCCAGCAGCATATTCGGCCAGAATTCCGATTCCGACCAGATCACCAGGTCCGGCCGCCAGTAATCAAGAAAGTTCTCCGTCCAGTCGGGATGATCGACGGGCAAAAACTGGTGAAAGGCGCGCGGCGGCAGGCGTTCCGCCATCAGCCGCGCCGAGGTCACCGTGCCGGTCGTCACCATAACCCGGATCTCCGGGTAATCGCCGAGCATCCTCTGGATCAGCACCAGCAGGGATTGGGATTCGCCGACGCTGGCCGCATGAAACCACACCAGCGGCTTGTCTTCCCGCGCCCGCAGCGGGCGGCCGAGCCGCTCGTTGAAACGCGCCGGGTCTTCCTTGCCCCGCCGCAAGCGGCGCTGCAGATAGGCCCGCAGCACAGGCGTTGCGCTTTTCATCAAATATTTATAAAGGGAAACCAGCATAAGCCCATAGATTGGGTGTTTTCCGGGAAAATTCAAGTTTTTCCTGACGATCAGCGCCCGGGCGCTGAAAATAGATGCTTATGACAATGGTTTCAGGCAATTCAGGATAAAATCCGCCCGCTCCGCCACCGGCATCACCGGCACGCGAATCGGCGTATAGCCGACAGCCCTGTAATCTTCCTCCAGCATTTTATCGATTTTGTCGGCAATGGCTTCGCTTTCCGTCCGGATGGAATCTTTGACGACCGGCAGGCGGTCAAAAATAAAAACGGCGCGATAGCGGAAAAGATGCGACGTGGCCAGCGCTTCTATTCCATCCAGCCCGGCCAGCTTGAAATAAGTAATGCTGTCCGGCAGGCCGCGATCCATAAAAATCAGCGCCTTGACGTCCAGCGCCATTTCCCGCGCCAGCGCGATTTCCAGGATTTCCTTCTGCAGGCGGGAGACGTTTTTGCGGATCTCTTCCAGGGTGCGCCCGTGGTTCATGCTCATCTCGATCAGCTCGCGCGCCACCTCGCCCTGGATGGGGAAGCCGCGATGCGCCAGCTCCTTTATCACCGAGGTCTTTCCGGACGACGGCGCGCCTGTTATCACGCACCAGTTCGTTTTGTATTTAAACTTGTTTTGACCGGGGGCCTCCATCATGGCTGGATCCCGCCCATTTTGCAAATCGCCACCCACTCCGCCGCCGTCACCGGCGATACCGACAGGCGCGACTGGCGCACCAGCGCCATATTCCTCAGCTGCGGCTGCGCCTTGATCTCCGCCAGCGCCACCGGTTTTTTCAAAGGCTTCTCCGCCGTCACCTCCACCATGCCGAATTTTCCGCTCGTGTCTGTGGGATCGGAGTGATAGGGCCTGGACACTTTCACAATCCCGGCGATCTCGCGCCCGTCATTGGAGTGATAGAAAAAAGCCCTGTCGCCGGGCTTCATCGCCTTCATGTTATTGGCGGCCTGATGGTTGCGCACGCCGCTCCAGACGGTTTTTTTGTCGCCGGCCATCTGTTCCCAGGAATAAACGGCGGGCTCCGATTTCATCAGCCAATAGGCCATATCAGCGCCCTCACGGTTTGGGGAATTTTTCAGGATAAAGTTTTTTGTAGATCTCGGGGTGGCTTTTCAGCATCGCCTGGCGGTTCTCTTCGGCTTGGCAGCGCTGGTCGGTGATTTGCGGGTGGTTGAGGACGGCGGCCAGCAGTTTTCCGCCGCGTCCGGACAAAACATCGACCATTTCCACGATCAGGATGTTGGGCGCGGCTATAGGGCGGATGTCGAGCAGCTTTTCCAGCAAAGCCGCTTCATCATGATCCGGGTATTGCAGCGCCAGCACGCCAAGAGCAATGGCGACGCTGCGCGATTTCCCGGCATGGCAATGGATCAGCACATCCCCCTTCTCGAGATGTTCCATGACGAACTGTATCCCCGCCTCGACCTGGGCCAGGTCCGGGCCTTTATGCACCTTCTGCTCGGAATCCCAGAAGCACAGGATCAGTTGCGGCGGGTTCTGCAGCCGCGGCGCGGCCCCCTTGCCGCCCGGCACGGCGCCGGGATGCTCGATGGAGAGAACAGCAACCACCGGCTGCCGGGCGAGCGCTCCTATAACTTCATCGGCACGGGTGATAATCAAACGTGACATTTTTAACAGCTTTCGAATTTGAGGTGGCGGGACAAAAGTTCTTTTACAATATCATCAACCGTGGCGCCGTGATGTAAAATATTATTGACGGCAAGGGAAATCGGCATATCGATACCCATCGCCTTCGCGCCGTCGGCGACCGCCTTCGCGGTCGTGACGCCCTCGCTGACGGTGCGGCGCGACGCCAGAATATCCTCTATGCTCTGCCCCCGTCCCAATTCAAACCCCAGGGAATAATTGCGCGAGAACATAGAGTGACAGGTGAGCGTCAGGTCGCCGATGCCGGAAAGCCCGAGAAAACTTTCCGCCGTGGCTCCCTTTTTCAGCCCCAGCCGCTTGATTTCCGCCATGCCCCGGGTCATCACCGCCGCCTTGGCATTCTGGCCGAGGCCCTTGCCTTCGACAATCCCGCAGGCAATCGCGATCACGTTCTTGACCGCGCCGGCGATTTCGGCCCCGACGGTATCGGGCGAAAGATAAGGGCGGAAAGTCCTGCTGGACAGCGCCTGCGCCCAGTGCTGCGCCTGCGGCAGGGGCGCCGCCGTGGCGAGCGTGACCGCCGTCGGCAATCCTTTCGCCACTTCGCCGGCGAAAGTGGGACCCGACAGGACGGCGTAAGCGTATCCCGGCACCAGCTCGGCCGCCACTTCGGATAAAAGTTTTCCGCTGGCGATTTCGATGCCCTTGGCGCAATTCACCAGCAGCATCTCCGGCGCCAGATGCGGCTTGAGTTTCATCAGGAGGTCGCGCACAAACTGCGTCGGCGTCACCAGCAAAACGATGCCGGCGCCGGCCACAGCCTCCGCCAGGCCTGCGGTGGCGCGAATATGGCGGTTGAGCGGGACGCTCGGCAGATAAACGTCATTGCGCCCGGTTTTATTGATGGTGTCGGCAAGGCCGGGGTCGCGCGCATATAAAACAACATGGCGCTCCGCCTCGGCGAAAACCTGCGCCAGAGCCGTGCCCCAGGCGCCGGCGCCGATGACGGCGATATTATTCAACGCCTGACTCATATTTTATCCACCGGTATTTTTATATACTGCACGCCCTCGACGCTGGAGCCAAAGCTCCCGGCGCGGAGGTTGACCTGCAACGATGGCAACAGCAGCAGCGGAACGTCCTTGTCCTTGTCGGCTTCAATGCGGTTTTTGATAAAAATATCGCGGCCGACGCCTTGGTTGGCGAGAATATTGGCGCTTTTCTGTTCAGCAATCGTCGCCAGGCACAACGGCCCGCGATTGCTTTTTTGCGGATAGTCATGCCCCACATACATCCGGTAATCATCGGGCAGCGCCAGGAGTTTGCGGGTCGAGGCGTAGGAATCGGCGGCGCTGCCGCCCGGAAAATCGCAGCGGCCGGTGCCGACATCGGGCAGGAACATCGCATCGCCGACAAACACGGCGTCGCCGATAATATAGGTCGTGTCCGCCGGCGTGTGCCCGGGGGTGTGGATGATGCGCGCTTCCAGGGCGCCGACGGAAAAGGTTTCATCATCCTTGAAAAGATAGTCGAACTGCTGCCCGTCCAGCGGCGTGTCTTTTTCATTGTGAAAAACGGACTGCCAGGTTTTCAGCACCTCCAGGATATGGCGGCTGATCGCGGTTTTGCCGCCCAGCTTTTCCTTGAGGTAACGCGAAGCCGTCAGGTGGTCGGCATGGATGTGCGTTTCCAGTATCCACTCCGCCTGAAGCCCCTTCTGTTTCACGAAAGCGACCAGCTTGTCCGCCGATCCGGTCGCGGTGCGCCCGGACGCCATGTCGTAATCGAGCACGCTGTCGATGACCGCGCATTTTTTGTCCGCCGCGCCCTCGCTCCAGACCACATAGCTCCAGGTGGCGGTGACGGGGTCGAAAAATCCGCGGACATCCGGTTTTAACATGTCGCTTCTCCCGTTACGCGCAGCCGCCGGGCGATTTGGGCCCCGGTGCGGCAATAATGCTGCAGGCCCCTGCGGCGGCGGCTTTATTCCACGGCGCTTTGGTCAGCACCAAAGCCATGCCGCAACGGTCGGTAATCCCGGCATAGACAAGGCCCGCACCCACCAGCAGCGATAATAAATAAAAAGCCGGGGACAGGAAATACCCGAGGATGGAACCAACCACAACCAGCGCCCCGGCGGCAATCCGCACCTGCCTTTCCAGGGAAATGATTTTTGTTCCTGTTGCCGCGCCCGCCTGCGCCGACGAAACCTCCACGCCACAGCCTTCGCAGGCGACAATCCCCCCTTCGATGACATGAACATTAGGGTATCCCGCCGCAATGAATTTTTCCGCCGCCGCCCGGGCGCGGGTGCCGCCGCGGCACAGCAGATAGACCGGCGTCTCCCGGTCCAGTCCGCGGCGCAGCATGAAATCTTTGGGGTTCAGTAAATCCAGCGGCATATGCTCATGCGGGCGCAGCAGGCGCTGGGTCTGGTGCTCCAACGGCGTGCGGACATCGACGATAACCGCGTTGGCATCGGGGATTTTCTTCACATCCGCCGCCGGGATAACAGTATAGCCTGACATAGCAACCTCCTTGGTCAATGTTCTCTAACGGCGTCGGCATCCAGGGGCCAGCGCGGGTAAACCGGAAAATCAACCGCATCCGTCATCCCCAGCAACAGCCTCTCCATGCCCGCCCAGGCGATCATCGCCGCATTGTCCGTGCAAAGATTTAAAGGCGGCGCCGCAAAGCGAACATAGTGCCTGGCGCTTATCTTTTCAAGCCCCTGCCGCAGCATCTGGTTCGCCGCCACCCCGCCCGCCACCACCAGCGTGGGGGATTTTTGCCCCGGATAGAGGGACAGGTATTTTTTCAGGGCCCGCTCGGTGCGGTCATTGACCATTTGCGCCACGCTGTGCTGGAAGGAGCAGCAGATGTCCGCCGCGTCGCGCCGCTCAATATCCGCCGGCAGCCTGTCCACGATGCGCTTGACCGCCGTCTTCAGCCCGGAAAAGGAAAAGTCGCACCCCGCCTTGCCCACCATCGGCGTCGGCAGCGGGTATTTTGCCAGCGCCGCCGCTGAATCGGTGCATTCTTTGGCTATTTTTTCCACGGCGGGGCCGCCCGGATAGCTTAAGCCCAGCAGCTTGGCCGTCTTGTCGAAAGCCTCGCCCGCCGCATCGTCCAGCGTTGTGCCGAGACGTTTGTACTTCCCCACCCCCTCGACGACCAGCAGCTGGCAATGTCCGCCGGAAGCCAGCAGCAGCAGGTAAGGAAAGGGCACGTCTTCCGTCAGGCGCACCGTCAGGGCATGCCCCTCGAGATGATTGACCGCGATCAACGGGAGGTTGTGGACGGCGGCGATCGCCTTCGCCGTCATGACGCCGACCAGCACGCCGCCGATCAGGCCGGGGCCGGCAGTGACGGCAATCGCGTCAAGCTCCTGAAAACGGAGCCCGCTTTCCTGCAAAGCCTCCCTCACCAATGTATCGATGTGGTTGAGGTGCGCGCGAGCGGCGATTTCCGGCACCACGCCGCCGAAGGCCAGATGTTCCTGCTGGCTCAGGACCAGATTGGCCAGAATTTTCTTGTCCTCCGTCACGATGGCGACGGCGGTTTCATCACAACTGGTCTCGATGCCTAAAACTTTTTTCATGAGTTATTGTAGCATAAAAAAAACGGCCCGGCATATCATTCCGGGCCGTTTTAGTGGTTATTACGTCATTGTTACGGCTTCGCTTCCGATGTGCCTTTATTGTTCGGTTTAACCCCGTCATTGGCGGGTTTCGCCAGCGGCTTGGCCAGCGTTTTGCCCAGGGTTTGTATCTGGCTCAGGATGTCGCTGGAATTGCTGGTGGTGATGATGACATTGCCGTTCTTCGCGGCATCGCGCAGGGTGTCGTTTGCCATCGCCAGCAGGATGGTTTGCTGCGCCATTTCCTCGGTCAGCCCCTGTGCAGACAGTTTGTTGAACTGTTCGGCATAGTTTTTGAAGATGGCGCTGCGCTGTTCGGCGACGCCTTCGCCGTCCAGGCGCAGTTCTTCCTTGCGGCCTTCGGCGCGGAGGATAGCCGATTTCTTTTCCGCCTCGGCGTTATTGAGTTTCGCCGTTGCTTCGCGCTCGCTCGCTTTGACGTTGTTGTAAGCGGTCTGGATTTCCGCCGGGGCCTGCGGCTCATCGACGATGACATCGACGATCTTGACGCCATAGAGGTCTTCGATCTCCTTGCCGACCTTTTCGCGCACCTGCTCGCTGAGGAGTTCACGCGCCTGATAAAGCTCGGCGAAGTCCATTTTGGAGGTCAGCTGCTTCATGGCCGCGGTAATGCGCGACTGGACCTGTTCATCGGGATTGTTGGAGTTGTAGTGATATTTCTTGCTGTCAAAAACCTGCAGGTGCATCTTGATCGGGATGGTGACGAAAATATCGTCCTTGGTTTTAGTCCGGAGATCGTCGCGGCTCTGATAGATCTCGGTGGAGACGCGCTTGGCGATGGTTTGAAAAGGCCACGGCAGCTTCACTTTCAGCCCGGCCGCCGTAATGGTCTTGACGTATTTGCCGAAGCTTTCGATAATCAGTTCTTCTTTTTCGCCGACAGTATAAATAAAAGCCATTATCATTCTCCTTAAAGGTTTTGTGCATTTATCAGACCCGCAAGAAGTAGATCAAAGCAAAGCTTATGTCAATATAGCCTTATCATAATGATTCCATTGTGCTTTTTGCTTTTAACGATAAAAAGCGATACAACTGTTAGCCATGACAGCATGTCTCAAAATCGGCACGCGCGGCAGCCCGCTGGCGCTGGCGCAGACAGAACTCCTGATCGCCCAGTTGCGCGGGAAACACCCCGCATTGCGCGAGCCGGGGGCGGTGGAAATCGTGAAAATCGTCACCACCGGCGACAAGATCCAGGACCGCGCCCTCTCCGAAGTGGGTGGCAAGGGCCTTTTCACCAAAGAGATCGAGGAAGCCCTGCTCGACGGCGCGATTGACTGCGCCGTCCATTCGATGAAAGATATGCCGACGCAGTTGCCGTTGGGATTGTCCATCCCCTGCCTGTTGCCGCGGGAAGACGTCCGTGACGCATTTTTTTCACTGAAGGCGGAGACGCTGGACAGCCTGCCGCCCGGTGCCGTGATCGGCACCTCCAGCCTGCGCCGGCAGGCCATCATTCTGGCGCGCCGCCCCGACCTGAAAACAACCGTCCTGCGCGGCAATGTCGGCACACGGCTGAAAAAACTTGAAGAGGGTGCGGTCGATGCGACCATCCTGGCCGTGGCGGGACTGAACCGGCTGGGGCAAAGTCATTTGATTAAAAACATCCTGGAGCCGGAAGTGATGCTGCCCGCCGTGGCGCAAGGCGCCGTCGGCATCGAGGTGCGCGAGAACGACGCCCGCGTCAAGGCGCTTCTTTCCGCCGTGCATTGCAACATAACCGAATTGCGCGTGACGGCGGAGCGTGCCTTTCTGGAAGTGATGGACGGTTCCTGCAAGACGCCACTCGCCGCGCTGCTGGGCGTGCCGGACCCGCAGCACCGCGCGCGTTTTGATGTATTGGTGGCGCGCCCGGACGGCAGCGATGTCAGGAAAGAATCCTACCTGATGCAGGTGTCGAATTTAAATGAGGCACGGCAACTGGGTCAGCATGCGGGCAATGAGCTGAAGGCGAAGCTGCCCGCCGGATATTTTTCGTTTTAAAAACCGCAACGGTATTTGCGGATAATTTTATCTCGAATCGAGCGCAGCGTCACCGGCGACGCGACCCATCTGAGGTTCAGCCTGTCAGGGATCGCATAGTGGTTGAAAACTTCCGTCAATTTTATGAATTCCGACGTTTTTTCCATTTCCCACGCCCGGTGCGGCTGGGTGGCGCTGGAAATAAACCCCTGAATATCCTCGATATTAAACGCACTCGCTACCCCCATGATCGCATGAAACAGCGTGTCGGTATCTTGGGGATCATGGAGAACTTTATTCAGTTCCGGATTATAAGCGGTCAGGAGATGCCAAACCCCGGCCAGTCTTTCCTGCTGCTCCGCCACCGTCAGGCTTTCCTTCCGCCAGGACAAAAGGGCGTAATTTTGCAGGTCACGCGGGGAGAGCCCCTCCGGCAGGCGGTACCGCTGTGAAACTCCGGTCAGGCTGTATTTCTTTTCAAAGTCCACGGGAGGCTGGCAGAAATCCCGGTCCGGAATTTCTCCAAAAACAGCTTCATGCTCATCCCGCCACTGTTTCAGGCAGGCTGTGATCCCAGCCAAGGTGTCGCGCGTCATGTCATCCATGTCTGCTTTCTACAAAATGTTTATGAAAAAAACAAGCTTTTAAAAAATAAGAACCATTTTCTCTATATTATTCAAGCAACTAATCACCCTTGCCCTGCGGGCGAAACGCGGGTGATAATAGGCAGCGTAGGGAGATTCAGAAATCATGCGTTCCGTTCTCGTCACCCGCCCCCAGCCGATGGCCGATGAATTTGCGGAGAAGCTGCGCCGTGAAGGCTTCGGGGTCTATCTGGCGCCGATGATGGAATACGTTGAAATGGAAGCCGATCTTGACGACCTGGGCCCTTACCAGGCTCTGGTTTTCACCAGCGCGCAAACGGTGCGGGTTTTTTCCCGCCGCTCCCGCGAACGGCGGCTGCCCGTGCTGGCGGTGGGCGATGCCACGGCGGAAACGGCGAGCCTGGCCGGGTTCACCGAAGTCTATTCGGCCAAAGGCAACGGCAAAGACGTGGTCAACCTGATCCGCGCTAAGGCAAAAGAGCTGTCGCTTAAAAAAGTCCTTCACCCCTGCAGTGAAAATACACCGCACGACATCAGCGTCACCGCCGGCAAGTTCGGCGTAAAAATCGTCCAGCGCCAGCTCTACAAAGCGCGTTTTGTCGATCGGCTTCCGGACGATGTGTTGTGGGCCCTGCAGGACGACAACATCGACACTGTGACCTTGTTCTCCGCGAGAACCGCCGCCAATTTTGTCCGTATCATGCAGCAGGACAACCTGCGCGGCGTCAGTAAAAAAATAAGAGTCGTCTGCATTAGTGAGCAGGTGGCGGCAGCCGTAAAGGATGTCCCTTGGCGGGAAGTAAACGTTTCCCCCCAGCCCAACACGGGGTCGATGCTGGAAATCCTGAAAGAACGGAAACCTATATACGCGGATATGGCGCCCCTGCCCGTGGAAGCCGTCATCCTTGCTTTCGGCGGCATCCGGCCGCTGGCCAACCGGCTTAAAATCACCTCCAGCACCGTGCAGGGCTGGAAGAAGCGCGGCATCATCCCCGAGATCCGCACGGAAGCCGTGCTGCGGGCGGCCAAAGAGGACGGGATTGATATCGCCCGGCTGCGCGGAAAAGAAACGGAAAAAGCGAAACTACCGGCGCAAAACCAGGTAAAGCCGCCGCCCGCCGGCCCCCGCGTCCACAAGCAACCGCCGCAAGACGCTATCCTCCAGGAAAAACTGCGGTTCCTGAAACGCGGGGCCCTGACCTTCGTTGTTATATTTATTGCGGCGGGACTGGTGGGTCTTTTCCTTTTAGCTCCCGAATACTCCTATATAAAAACCCACCCCTTCACTTTCGGCAAAACTCTCGGCAGCCAGATCAGGAATCTCACCCAACCCCTGGCCACCGCCGCCAGCCAAATTGAAACAACCGCTTTCAGCGCCGGTTCCCCGCAGGAACTCCTGAGCATGCTGAATGACGTGGCAGCGCTACGCCAGACGCCGGAAGGCAGCGCCGCCATAGCCGAATCCCTGAAGACGCTGCACGCGCTTCTCGCCCAGTCCCCGGACGCGCCTGAAAATATAGATGCCGCCGTCAACGCGGCGCGAAGCCGCGACCAGACGCTGAACGGCCTGTTAGGCCAGGTCGGCGTCAAGGACGTGGCGGCGGGGGCGATGCTGCTTGCCCTGAACGAGTTCAGGAATAATTTTGACAACCACCGCCCTTATGCCGAGGATTTGGCGCTGTTGCAGAAACTGGCGGGGAACGACCCGGAAACAAGCCGCGCCCTGCAGCGCCTGTCCCCCTACGCCCGAAAAGGCGTCATGAGCCGCGAAGCCCTGCAGGTGGAACTCAAAGGCCTTGCCGCCGACGTCGTCCTGGCAAAAGTGCAGGGCCAGAACGTCTCGGTAAAGGAACAGGCCTTGCAACGGCTCGACAAATTGTCAAAATCCGCCCGCGCCGGAGATATACAGGGCCGGGAAACCGAGGCGGTTGTAGCGCGGGCGCAATTGCTGCTGAACCAGGGCGATGTCAAAGGCGCGATGCGCGAACTGCAGGCGCTGGAAGGCGCATCGGCGCAAACCGTCGAACCCTGGATGGACAATGCCGCGGGATATGTGATCGCCGGCCAATCTTCAGACGACCTGACACAGGTCATCCTGCAGGCTGTCTCGGGGGGTTCCACTTCTTCGCTGGAAAGTTTTCTGTCCTCAATCAAGGAAGCGATCAGCGGCCCTGATGTTCCCTATCTCTCCCCTGCCCTGAAAAACGGCAGCGGTTATGAAGGCGTATTGCCGCCAACCGCGCCATAAGGCTTTCATTGGCGCCATCAGCCGTTACTGGTTCATGACACGGAAGAATTCATCGTTGTTCTTGGTGTCCTTCAGCTTATCGAGCAGGAATTCCATCGCATCGACGGTGCCCATCGGCGACAGAATGCGGCGCAGCATCCACATCTTGTGCAGGACATCCTTATCGACCAGCAATTCTTCTTGCCGCGTGCCGGATTTCTGGATGTCGCTCGCCGGGAAGACGCGCTTGTCGGAAATCTTGCGGTCGAGGACGATTTCGCTGTTGCCGGTACCCTTGAATTCTTCGAAGATTACCTCGTCCATCCGGCTGCCGGTGTCGATCAGCGCCGTTGAAATGATGGTCAGTGATCCGCCTTCCTCGACGTTGCGGGCGGCGCCGAAAAAGCGCTTCGGGCGCTGCAGCGCGTTGGCATCGACGCCGCCGGTCAGGACCTTGCCGGAAGACGGGACGACGGTGTTGTAGGCCCGCGCCAGGCGGGTGATGGAATCAAGCAGGATCACCACATCGCGTTTGTGCTCGACCAGGCGCTTGGCTTTTTCCAGCACCATTTCCGCCACCTGGACGTGGCGCGATGCCGGCTCGTCGAAGGTGGAGCTGATGACTTCGCCCTTCACGGAACGGTCCATATCCGTCACTTCCTCGGGGCGCTCGTCGATCAGGAGCACAATCAGGTAGGCGTCCGGGTGGTTGGCCTCGATGGAATGGGCGATGTTCTGCATGATGACGGTCTTGCCGGTGCGCGGCTGCGCCACGATCAGGGCGCGCTGGCCGAAGCCGATCGGCGCCACCAGCTCGATCACCCGCTGGATGTTGGCTTTCTTGGTCGGGTTGTCCAGCTCCAGCTTGATCTTGCGGGAAGGATAAAGCGGGGTCAGGTTGTCGAAGTTGATGCGGTGCTTGATATTTTCCGGGTTCTCGAAGTTGATGGTGTTGACCTTCAGCAGGGCGAAGTAACGCTCGGTATCCTTGGGCGAGCGGATCTCCCCTTCGACGGTGTCGCCGGTGCGCAGGCCGAAGCGCTTGATCTGGCTGGGGGAGACGTAAATATCGTCGGGGCCGGGCAAGTAGTTCTCTTCCGGCGAACGCAGAAAGCCGAAGCCGTCCTGCAGCACTTCCAGCACGCCGGAGCCGACAATCGGGATGTCCTGCTCGGCCAGGCGCTTCAGGAGCGCGAACATTATTTCCTGCTTGCGCATGGTGGAACAGTTTTCGACGCCGATGTTCTCGGCGTAGGCCAGAAGCTCGGCCGGCGACTTGTCCTTCAGCTCGGTCAGGTTCATGGCCTTGCCGTCGGTGCTGCGCGTGGAGGCTTCCGCCTCCATCAGTTCGGCTTCGGAGGGGCCTTCGGGGATATTGGTGCCGCTGCTGGAACCTGTCTGGCGCGGGGGGCGTTTATTCACGGGTGTTCTTCTTTCGTGGAAATGGGTTGGGGGGATATAAGATGCTTGAAACAGATCGAGGGGTGGGGGGTGTTTTATAAATATGTCCTGGCGCGTTCACGGAAACAGGCTGCCCTGCCTTCCCTTCGCAAACCGGATTGCTTTGATTAAACCCCATAACGCGATGTATGTCAACTCGTTTTAGACGGTCTCTTATAGAAAAAACCGGCAGAGGCCGCCCTCTGCCGGTGAATGGTTTTTCCCCTAAAGTCCAAGCACCTTCCGGGCGTAGTTTTTCTGCCGCTCGGTCGTGGTTTTTTTGGCCGCAAACTCAAAAGCCTTGACGACTTTGGAAACAGTCAGTCCCTTCCTTTGAAATTCGGAAGCCGGAATAATGTCGATAAGCCGGTTGCCTTCCACAACAGAATAAGCGTCGTTGTTGCAGATGGAGCCTCTGTGGCCCTCGATAAAATATACGTTGATGGTCATGGTCTTTTTTCCTTTTAAAATAAAGCGTTGGGTGTTTATTGCGTGGGAGGCGCGGATAAAAAACGCGGCATCCTCTTCGGGGGCAGAAATTCCTATAAGGGGGTTCTTAGGCTCTGCCCGCCAACATTCGCATGCGGGGCATCATGGTGCGCCCGTTTAAAAAAGATACTGAGTACTGCTGCGAATCGGTTTTCATATCTCTAATATATAAAAACCACAGCTCTTCGTCAATATTTTAATACGAAAAACATCAGCCTCTCAAAACGGCTTCACGATCACCATGATGACGATCACGATCATCAGGACCGTCGGTATCTCATTCGCCTTGCGGTAAAACGCCGCCGAATGATGGTTTTTGTCTTTCAGGAAAGCCTTGCGCCACCGCGACAGGAAGGCGTGGAATATCTGCATCAGGACAAGCGCCCCCAGTTTTACATGCATCCACCCCCCCGACGACAGGAGGCCGGGATTGGCGGCGAGCATCGCCAGCCCAAACCCCCAGGACAGGATCATCGCCGGATTGATAATGATGCGCAAAAGTTTCCTTTCCATGATTTTAAGCGTTTCAGAAAGCTCCGAACCTTTGTCAGCGCCGGTATGATAAACGTAAAGCCGTGGCAGATATAACATCCCCGCCATCCAGGACATCACCGCGATGAGGTGAAGGGCTTTAAACCAGTCATAATGGGATAAAATAAAATCAGTCATTTTTCGCTCCTTTGTAACATTTGTTGAAACGGCCCGGGCAGGTTCTTTCGCTCGTCGCGGGAGCGTACAAAACCAGATCCCGCAAGCCCTCGATAAATTGGGGATGAGCGCCAACCGTGGGCACCCGCGCAAAATAAGGGATGCCCATTTCCTGCGCGCGCTGGCGATATTCAATGTCGATTTCCACCAGTGTTTCGACATGCTCCGATACAAAGGCGCAGGGATAGACAACAACCCCCGTCCTGTCCGCCGCCGCTTTTTGCAAAGCCTCCCCGATGGAGGGGCCGATCCACGGCAGCCGCCCGACCCGGCTCTGGTAGCAGAGCCGGCAATCCAGCCCCGGAATATCCAGTTGCCGGACAATCGCCGCTGCCGTTTGCTCGCACTGGTGCTGGTAGGGATCGCCGCGCCTGATGACTCTTTCCGGAAGGCCGTGCGCGGAAAGCAACAGCCGCGTTTTTTGCGGCGCTTTCCGCAAGGCCGCACGGATTAATTCCACGGAGGCGGTGATAAATCCCGCATTAAGAGGGTAACAGCAGATCTCCGTTGTTGGCAGCTCCAGCCCGAGCTTTTTTGCCGCCTGCTGCCAGTTCTGCAATGATGAAAAGCTGGTGGTGGTGGAAAACTGCGGATAAAGCGGCAACAGGACGATTTTGTCCGGCCGGAAAGCGGCGACCTCCTGAACCGTCTGTTCCGCCAGAGGATGCCAGTAGCGCATTGAAACAAAAACCCGCGCGCCGGGAGATTTTTCCTGCAAGGCCCGCTCCAGCGCCTCTGCCTGGGCGATGGTATTGGCCAGCAGCGGCGATGCCCCGCCCAGATGCCCGTAAGATTTTTTCGCCGCGCCGCCGCCGCGCCGCCATGAAATCCATTTTGCCAGGCCATAGCGCAGCGGCTGTGGCAGCGGAATGATATTTTTATCCATGAAAAAATTGAACAGGAAGGGTTTGATGGCGGCCGCCGAAGAAGGCCCGCCCAGATTCAACAGCACCACGGCCAGCTTTTGCGTTGACGGCATTATCTTTGGTGCGTCTTGATGATTTTTGCCAGCTGCTCGATATGCTCCAGCGGCGTTTCCTTGATCACGCCGTGCCCCAGGTTGAAAATGAAGGGCGCGTTTTCGGCCGACTTCAGGATATAATGCAGGGCGCTTTCCAGCGGTTTTCCTCCAATCAGAAGCAAGACCGGGTCGAGGTTGCCCTGCAGGGCAACTTTGCGGCCGAAGCTGTGCACCGCCTCTTTCAACGGGAAATACTGGTCAAGGCCGACGCAGCTCACCCCTGATTTTTCGGCATACGGCTGATAAAGCTGCCCGGCGCGGCGCGGGAAGCCGATCACGGGGAATTTGGGAAAAACCTTATGAATGTTGTCGACGATCTTGCGGGTGGGCGCGATCACCCAGCGCTCGAAATAATGATCGGGCAGCAAACCCGCCCAGCTGTCGAAGATCTGCACCGTGTCCGCGCCATGCCGGATCTGCTCGATCAGGTAGCGCGACGTCGCCTCGACCAGAGTGTTGATGAGTTTATCAAAGCCGGAAGGGTTGCCGAAGGCGAATTTTTTGACTGCGGTGAATTCATTGTCGCCATGCCCTTGTATCATGTAACAGGCCACCGTCCAGGGCGCGCCGGCAAAGCCGATCAGGGCTTTGTCCGGCTCCAGGGCTTCGCGGACGCGGCTGACGGTTTCATAGACCGGCTGAAGTTTTTTATCAAAAGCGCCGATGTCAAAGTCATGAAAATCCTTCAGGCCCGGAAAGGGGCCAAGGCGCGGCCCCTCCCCCTCGGCAAAATCGAGCTTTTGCCCGAGGGCGTAAGGGATCACCAGGATGTCCGAAAAAAGAATCGCCGCATCCATGTCAAAACGCCGGAGGGGCTGCAGCGTCACTTCGGCGGCCAGTTCGGGACTGAAGCAAAGGTCGAGGAAAGACCCGGCCTTTTTGCGCAGCTCGCGGTACTCGGGCAAATAACGTCCGGCCTGCCGCATCAGCCAGAACGGCACGTAAGGCGTGGCTTCCCCTGCCAGGGCGCGCAGCAGCAGTTTTTCTTCCGGCAGCTTTTCTGATGGCATGTTCACTTTAATCTTCCTCACGGCAAGCGTCAGACGAAGATGCCAGCTTTCCCCCTGAAGTAAAAGAGAAACCCCTCTATCCTTAATAGATATATATAAGAAAGTAGTAGTAGATTGTAGGGCGGTGGACTACGGGGATGAAAACCAATGTACAGAGTTAACCACACCCCCCTGCCGCGGATTTGGCCAGAGGCTTTGAATAACTTTTGTATGTAGCGCCGGATTTGGCCGGGAGTCTGGTTTTTCCAGGCGGTGTGAATTGCGGGGATAAACGCTTTTCTGTCAAATATAGTTATCCACACTTCGAATATCCAGAGTCCGTCTCGGCATGAGGCCGGTATCCTCTTGTTCCGACTCGTGGATTATCCTCCGGTTTTTTTTACACACCTGTTTGTACGCAGGGTTATCTGCCAAGTTATCCACCAGTGGCCGGGGGGCCCGGTTGCTTTTCATTTTTTTTCCGATAGGATGAAAAGCAGGCCATCAAGGGGTTGGGTTGATATGAGCGAAGACTGGAAAAAGCTGGACGTTGAAGGCGCGGCGCGGGCGTTGAGCGAGATCAATCCGCAGCTGGAACCCATTCCTTTCAGTTCGGACACCACGACGATACGGACCATGAAACTCCCCTTTTACCGGGACTATTTGCTCTATGAGCTGACGGACCTTTCCGCCGTTCCCGGCGCGCGCAAATACGCGCTTTACAAGCCGGGCGACGTACATGTGATTAACTGGACCAACCAGCCGATTTATGAAGTGAACGAAAAAGCGCCCGTGATGCTGAAAGAGAGCACGGTCGTTGATTACGTCAAGTTTTTCTTTGGCTACGTGCGCGGCCGCCATGGACGCTTCACCATCATTGAAACGATCGATGACATCCGCTGGCAGATCGACCCCCCGGCGCAGGGCCGCAAGGTGATGCAGGAAATGCTCGAGCCGGTGACCCTGACCGACCTGGAGCCGGACGGCACCTTTAACCTCGAAGCCTTCATGCTTTTCAAAGATTCCCTATTCAAGACCCAGGTGCATGTCAAAAAGGACGGGCTGGTCAGCATGTCCAGCGAAGAGCTGAAGATCGAGGGCATGCCGATCTTGCAGGATGTCGCGGTCTAGGGGGGTATGGGCTTCCTGTTTCAAGAACCTATCGGACGTGAAGCGCGCCCCGCATGGGCGGAGGTTCCGCCGGCGCTGGTGGCTCAGCTTCAGGAGCTCCTGAAACAAAAAATCATTCATGCCGATATTGCCTGGGGCGGCTATTCGCCCTCCGCGACATTCGTGGCGACGCTGGCTTCGTGGGAAAAAGCTTTCATCAAAGGGACCCACCCCGGACAGGACACCCACGGGACCCAGATGCTGCGCCAGGAAATCGAGGCCTATCAGACGCTGCCGGACATCCAGAGTTTTTCCCCCGCCTATCTCGGGTGCGTGAGCGATGGCCGTGAAGAGGGATGGATGCTGGCGGCTTTCGATAGTATCGACACGCTGCCGACCCTGCCCTGGACGGAAGAAAAAATAACCACCGTTTTCAGGCTGCTTTCCCGCCTTCATTTTTGCGACAAAAAAAATATCCCCCCGGCGCTGCCCCCCGCGCGGGATAAAAACTATATCGAGAAATTTCTCCGCCCCGAGGGCGGCTGGCTGCGCTTCAGGGACGAGCGGCAGACGGCGGACAAGTTTTTGGCCCTTTTTGAGGATCAGGATGCAGGCAGGGACTGGCTTTCGTCAGCCCTGCCCCGGCTTTGCGAAAAACAGGCCAAAGCCCATATGACCGGCGGCGCTGTGGGGATGCTCCATCAGGACTTGCGCTCGGACAATATCCTCTTCGACCGGGAGGACAGGGCCTATCTGGTGGACTGGGTGAATGCGTGCCAGGGGCCGGTGGTCATGGACCTTGCCCAGTTTCTGCCCGCCGTCAGCGCCGAAAGCGCGTTCGAATGCGGGGCGCTGCTCGGGTTGTACGAGAAAATATCCGGCGTGAAAATCGACCGGGAGAGTTTGGTGATTGCTCTCGCCTCCGCGTCGGGGCACATGGCCGACAACGCTTACCGGGCCGTTCCCGCGAAACTACCGCGGCTGCGCTGGATGCAGAAAAGCGTGCTGTGGGCCATGCTGCAGTGGGCTGTCGTTCTGATGGACATTCCGCCGCCGCCGCGTTTTACCGGGCCTTATCATGATTAAGGCCCTGCTCTGTTCGCGCCATTTCATGCCGCTGTTCATGACCCAGTTCCTGGGTGCGCTGAATGACAATATTTTTAAAAACGCGCTGGTGATTTTTGTGCTGTTCGCGCTGGCGCCGCACAATGCCCCGCTTTACGCCACGGCGGCGGCGGGGATATTCATCCTGCCTTTCGTGCTGTTTTCGGCCCTGGCGGGTTTTTTCTCCGACACCATCGACAAAGCGGCAATCATGCGCGCGGTGAAAGCCGCCGAGATCGCGATCATGCTGCTGGCCGCCGCCGCCTTTTACCTGCAGAGCGCTTATTTTCTGCTGTTCGTTTTGTTCCTGATGGGAACGCATTCGGCTTTTTTCGGCCCGGCAAAGTACTCGATCCTGCCGCAGCACCTGCCGCCGGAAATGCTGGTGGCTGGCAACGGCCTCTTGTCGCTGGGAACTTTTGTGGCGATTTTATTGGGCGCCATCATCGGCACGCTGGGTATTGCCGGAGAAAACGGCGTGGAAACCATTGCCTTCATATGTCTTGCGGTTGCGGTGGCCGGTTCCTGGTGCAGTTTTTATATTCCCGCCGCGCCCCCCGCTCCGTCAAATATCGGTCTGTCGCTGCACCCCCTGAAAGACACCGGCAGAATGTTGTCTTTGACTCTCTCCGGCAAAGAGATCCGCCGCTGCGCCATTGCGATTTCATGGTTCTGGTTTTTGGGCGTCACCTACCTGACGCAGTTCCCCAACCTGGCGGTCCAGGTTTTTCATGCCGATGAAAGCGTGGTGACGCTGTTTCTGGTGATGTTCACGCTGGGGGTCGCCGCAGGCTCCCTGCTGTGCGGAAAACTTCTTCATGACCGGGTTTCCACCCATCTGGCCTCTTACGCTGCCCTGGTTCTGGCGCTTTTCGGCCTGGATTTCTGCGCGGCGGCAAAAAACTATACGCCCTCCGGCGTGGTTCCGGCGAACATCATTGCATTCATCGCGCAGGGATTTTTGCCCCTGCGCCTGCTTTTCGACCTGTTTATATTGTCCACCGCCGGTGGTGTTTTTTACGTGCCTTTATATGCCCGGGTGCAAAGGCTCATCCCACTGGAGCGGTGCGCCCGGGTGATGGCGGGCATCGGCTTCCTGAATGCGGTTTTCATGGCGCTTTCCAGCCTTGTGGGCCTGGTTCTTCTGGCGCTGGGATTCTCCAGCCTTGGCGTGATTTTTGTCAGTGTTTTCATGACATTGGGCGTAGCCCTCTATTGCCGCCCTCCCGGGAAACACGCCTAAAAACCCCCAAACACCCCCAAACACCCCCAGTTTTTCGTAAGATTGTAATTTATATGCTTTTGTATGCCTGGAAGCAATTTATTAACCATCTGTGTTGCATGATGGAGATAGAGACGAAAGGCAAAGAAATGCCTTCTGTGGGGAAGTTTTGAGGAGCTTTTTTCACGGGGTCGCGAGAGGGTCTAGCGCCTTGGGTACCGCCGGAATAAGAACAAGAAGGAGGCATCATTTATGACCAATGACATCGATCGTGATGGCGAGCCTTTAGTCAAGAAACCAAAAACGACGGGGTTTAAAGACACCTCGAAGCGGCTGCGGCGCGGCAAGGAAAACCATATCGCGCACCGCGCCAGCCTGGACTGGCGCCAGGACCGCGACCGGGTTTGCACCCCGTTTGGCGACGTCGTTGATTATGTCGATCTTGCCGAATTGAAAGCTGTCGTCATAAAATCCGGCACCGGCGAGGCGCTTTTGTGCGGGGACAGCGCCAGAGGTTTAAATGTCTATTATGATTCACAGGTGCCGGTGTCGCAGTTTTACCCGCGGGACAAGGAATGTTTCATCACCCTTAACCCGCACCACACCAAAGGCGAGCTTCTCAATATGCTGGTGCGCGAACTGCGCCGCGCCTGGCAGTATTATCAGGGTGCCTTGATCAATCCGATGCGTTTTGAGCCGGACGAGGCCATATTGGTCAACCGCGCCCAGCAGGCTGACGTGCTGATGGCATCGGTCAAGGTAGCCTGGGAGCTGAAGCTGGCGGGCGAGGCGGAAGCCTGGAATTTTATGGCCGGGTCGCCGATGGCGGATGTGACGCGCGTGTTTGAAATTCATGCCCAGAAAGATTTCCGCACACTGAACAACGGCGAAGCTTCCCGCGCGGCCTACGACAAATTTTTCGAGGAGAAGCGCACCAAGGCGCATGACAAGCGGATCATCCACCAGATGCTTCTGGATGACCTGGGATACATGAAGGCGCCGCAGAAATTTCCCAAGGTCGGCATGGACCTGTTCAGAAAACTGGGCGAGATGCCGTACGGGCGCAACTATCTGTCGATCAGCAGCAAAAAACCGCCGACGGACACGTGCTATTCCACGATCGAGGACCGCTCCAACGCCAATTTCCTGTGGTTCATCAAGTTTGAGCGCAGCTTCCAGGAAAAAGAGCAGGAGATGCTGCAGGAATCGGCCAAGGCTTCGGCGAACGTCGTTGATTTCACCCGCTGGTCTTCGCAGGCGCGGCGCCAGCAGGGGCCGGGAACCTAGTTTTATCTGCGTGCACAACCTTACCGATTCGTGTTCCAGAGGTCAGAAAAAGTCAGGATATTCTTTTCAAGTTATTGAAAAGAAATAAATATCCAGGGTTTATTGACAAAAAAGGCACCACACCTGTATAATATGTTAAATAACACAGAAGAGGATGGACCGGTCATGAAAAAAGATAAATCTTCAGCAATGAGAACTTTGTTCCAGATGGCGGCGATGGCGCTGGCTGTCATCACCGGGGAGAATCAGGTTTCTGCGGAAAGATCTGCCGGCATCGCTTACGATAATTTCCGCTCCGGCCTGACCCTGCATAACCTGAGGGAGATTTTCAGGAGCCGTGTTTCATTTGCGCAAAGGACACGCAGTTCGAAAAGACGCCCCGCGCGCCGGCCTGAGCAGGCGCCGAAAGCCAGCACCACCCGCAAGGGTGGAGCGTCTAAATTCAAGCGCTATACCGCGAGAAGGGACGTCTAATGAGCAAACAACCCAATCCAAAAGAAGCCGCGCTGATCGCGGAAATGCAAAAAGCGCTCGAAAAGCACATGAAACCGGATGAGCGGGAGGGCGGCCATTATTTCGAGGGCGGAACAGAGGCCGTCTTTCAAGATCTCGCCCGGAAAACGGCCGCCTTGATTGAAGAGCAGGGAGTCAAGGGAACCTGCAAAACGCTTTTGTCGGTTGCGAGAGAAATGAAAGGGCTTGAGGAGATCGAATGGAATCACGCTAACTCGATAGGTTTTGCCTTTAAAAAAGCCCTTGGCGCAGAGGCGACGTCCCCGGCAAAATCTAATCCTTTCGCCAAAAAGAATTTTCCCAAACTTTAAATAGTGAGAAAGCCATGAGCAACCAAGCCAGTGATATATCCCAGGAAGCGCAGGCGGAGCTCGATGCCCTGATGCTCAAGGCGGTGCGCGTTTTTCAGGAGGCTGCCGAAGCGATGCTGGCGCCGCAGGCCAAAACAAAAAACCAGCCCGCGCCAGCGCCGAAACTCACCTTAAAAATTTAAAATAATTTACGGCTGCGCATCCAGCAGATTCCCCTCGTTTTTTTTGTCAAGCCATTCGCGGGCCAGTTGCAGCGCGCGGTCGCGGCGGGTGAGTTGGGTGGTCACGTTGTCACGGTCCTCGATGGCGCGTTTCTTTTCCGCCCCGTCCGGATAATGCGCGATGGCGATGTGCAGCCACATCAGCGCCTTGACCGCATCCGCCTGAACCCCCTCTCCCGTATAGTAAATAATCCCCAGGTGATGTTGCGCCAGCGGCCGGTTGGCGTCAGCTGCCTTGTTCAGCCAGAGCAGGGCCTGCTCGGGATCTTTCTGCACGCCCTGGCCGTTCCTGTACATGATGCCGATCAGTTCTTCCGCCTGATCCTGGCCGTTTTTCGCCAGCGGGAGAAGGCGTTTTGCAGCGATGTCGAATTTTCCCTGTTGATAAGCGGTAACCAGATCTTCAATGGTCATGAGACCCGACGGATCTTCCTCGGCTTTATTCTCAGGCAGCGCCATGTCCTGTTCTTCCGGCGGGGGGGAGCCGGTTTCCGGCATCAGGAGGCCGGGCTTGATATTGCTGTATTCATCCAGCGACGGGGCGCTGTCTTCGGCTTGCGCGGAAAGAACGGAGATCATCAGCAGAACGAAAACAGCGGATAAAAAACGCATCTCAAAAACTCCTTGTCAGCCTCTATTATTAGCGGATCGGTTTTTGCAAAACAAGCGCCTGCCAGTCGCCGATTTCCTCGGCGCGGACCAACTGCAGCCCCAGCTTTTCATGGGCGGCGACCACCTCCGGTTTTTGCCGGCTCAGCAGGCCGGACAGGACGGCATAGCCGCCCGGCTTGAGGACGGCCGCCAGGTCGGCCGCCATCTCGATCAGCGGGTTGGCCAGAATATTGGCGGCGACGATGTCATAGGGCGCGTTCACGGCCACCAGCGGGGCGCGGTAGCCGTCTCCCGCCTGTGCCTGGATTTTATCGCTGACGCCGTTCATTTCCGCATGACGTTTGGTGACGACGACGGATTCAGGGTCAATGTCGATGGCGGTGACCTTGAGGGCGGGCCAGAGCTTCGTCAGGGCGATGGCGAGAATGCCCGAGCCGCACCCCATATCGAGGGCGTTTTTAAACGCGTTTTTGCCTTTCAATTGCTCCAGCGCCTGAATGCAGCCGCGTGTCGTCTCATGTTCGCCGGAGCCGAAGGCTGTCGCGGCGTCTATTTGCAGCGGGATGAAACCCGGCGGCAAGGCGCCGGTGTAATACGAACCATAAACGAAGAAGCTGCCGATTTTGATCGGCGGGAAATTGTCATGCACATGCTGGAGCCAGTCTTTTTCCGGCAGGGTTTCCGCAATAATGCCGTTTTTATCGATTAGATCGGAAATGTTTTCGGCTTCGCCGACCAGAAGGATGCGGCAGAGAATTTCCCCTGTGTCCGGCTTGCCCATGGTGGTGAGGGTAACGGTCCAGTTGTCCCCATCGGCGGATTCCAGATTATGGAGAAGCACGGAGACGGCGACGTCTTCCAGCGCTTCGGAGAGGAGCGACGCGAGGTGCCCGCTCAAAATCTGCCGGAAGCTGAATTTGACGGTCCAAAGCGGATGGGGGATGTGGTTATCGTCTGACATGCCTGTATCATTATTGACCCGCGGGGCTTTGTCCACCATATTTGTAGAGGACTTTTAATCTCGCCCGCCTGGTGGTGAATATCGCCGGCCTCCCCCTGTCGGTCGGCGGGGTGACCGTCAACCGTTTTTGCGGTTCCTCGATGCAGTCCATCCATCAGGCCGCCGGCGCCATCCAGATGAACGCCGGCCACGCCTTTATCTGCGCCGGGGTCGAGTCAATGTCGCGCATCCCGATGGGCGGTTTTAACCCCCTGCCCAACCCGGCGCTGGCGAAAAATTACCCGCAGGCCTATATCAGCATGGGCGAGACCGCTGAAAATCTTTCCAAAAAATACCAGGTGAGCCGCGACCGCCAGGAAAAATTCGCCCTGTCCTCCCAGCAGAAAGCCACCGCCGCGCGGGCTGGTGGAAAACTGAAGGAGGAGATTGTGCCTGTCATGAATGGGGAAGGCACCCTTGTGAGCGAGGATGGCTGCATCCGCCCGGAAACGACGGCGGAGGCGCTGGCGGGATTAAAGCCGGCCTTCGACCAGTTCGGCACCGTGACGGCGGGGACCTCCTCGCCGCTGACGGACGGCGCTTCGGCGACCTTGGTGACGTCCGAGGAATACGCCAAGGCGCACGGCCTCAAAATCCTGGCGCGGATCAGGTCCATCGCCGTGACCGGCTGCGCGCCGGAGATCATGGGCATCGGCCCTGTCGAGGCCACCCGCAAGGCGCTGGAGCGCGCAAAGCTGACCATTAAGGACATTGACATCGCCGAGCTGAACGAAGCCTTCGCCGTGCAGGTCCTGTCCGTGCTGCAGGAGCTGGGGCTGGATGAGGCGAAAATCAATCTCGATGGCGGCGCAATCGCGCTCGGCCATCCGCTGGGCGCTTCCGGCGCCCGCATCACCGGCAAGGCCGCCAACCTGCTGAAGCGTGAAGGCAAGCAATTCGCCCTGGCGACAATGTGTATCGGCGGCGGCCAGGGAATCGCGACGGTATTAGAGGCGGCGTGAAAAGCATCCCTAAAGTGGATCTGCATGTTCATCTTGAGGGCACGATCACGCCGGAAATGGTCATGCGTCTTGCGGCGCGCAACAAGATCCCCGTGCCGCCGGGGCTGGTTAAGGCCGGCCGTTTCGCCTGGAAGGGCGACGGCACCGCCACCGGAGAATTGACGGCGTTTCTTAAATCCTATGACGGCGCCACCTCGGTCATGAAAGGCGCGGCGGATTACACCGACATCACCTATGATTTTTTGAAGCGCTCGGCCGATGAGGGCTGCATTTATGCCGAGATCACGATTTCGGCGGACCACGGCGCGATGGTGGGCCTCACTTATCCCGAAATGGTGAAAGCGATAGCGGCCGGCTGCAAGAAGGCGAAAAACGAGACCGGCATCGAGGCGCGGCTTATTTCCAGCTGTGTCCGCCACTTCGGGCCGGAGGGGGCGCTGATGGTCGGGAAACTCACCCATGATTATCCGCACCCGCTGGTGACGGCTTTCGGCATGGCGGGGGATGAAAATGCCTATACCCCGGCCGATTTCAAGCCCGCCTTTGACGTTTCCGGCCTGCCCTTCCGCACGGCGCATGCCGGGGAAGCGGCGGGCCCGGACAGCATCCGCGCCGTGAGCAGCACCCTGAAGACGCGCCGTTTCGGGCACATGGTGCGGGCGATTGAAAGCCCGGCGCTGTTAAAGGAACTGAAGGCGATCGATGCCGTGCCGGAGGTTTGTGTCTCCAGCAACCTGGCGCTGAAGGTGTTCCAAGACTATGCGTCGCACCCGCTGCGGCAATTTTTCGATGCCGGCCTGAAGGTGACCCTTGGCAGCGACGACCCGAGTTTTTTCAACACCAGCATCGGCCGCGAGTACCAGATCGCGCAGGAGCACTTCGGTTTCAGCGACGCGGAGCTGCGGCAGGTCTCTAAAAACGCCGTTGAGGAAGCTTTCGTCGATGACGCCACGCGTTGTCAGTTGCTGGCCAGATTGGGAGAAACGCCATGAAAAGATCAGATGCGGCGGCGATCAGCGTCGGCACTTTGACAGCGCTGATTGTGGGAATAACAGGATCAATGCTATTTCCCGTGGCGGGGTTGATGGCGGGCGCTTATTTTTCAGCGACAGCGGCAACCGGTGCGGGGATGGGTTTATTCGCCGTATGGGCCTTGGGTGCTGCCGGCGCGATCGGCGGCCTGGCGCTGGGAAAGCTGGCTAAACCGCTGGCGGTCTGGACCGGCGTGGCGGCTGGCATTGTGGCCGGCGGCGTGACCAAAGCCTCCGGCGTTATTGTGGGTTTTTTGTCCAGGGCCTTCGGGAAAAACAAGCCTGCAGCCTCGTCTGTGCCGCCGGAAAAGAACGTGAACGTTTTTAGCGGATTGAAGGGTTTGTTCAAGTCAAAAAAAATTAAACCCGGTTTTGACGCTTCTTCAGGCCGGGCGGCCAGGAATAAACCGCCGCCGTCCGCGCCCGACGCACCGCAACCGCCGTTGTAATCAGGGTTTGTTTCAGGTAAGGCCCGGCAGCGGCACTGTCCGGAGGGAAGGGCGCCCCGGCGCATCAATATTTTTTTCAACCAGGCGGACAATCCTCATCCCGATCTGCGGATTGAGCTCGAGAAGTTTTTCTTTCACCAGATTGAATTCGCGCAAGGCGGAAAACTGCGACGGGTTGCGCAGGTTTGTCATCAGCGACGGCGCACCGGAGGACGGACGGGCGCGGCGGTTGAATTCATTTTCGCTGGAACTGAGCTTGCTGGCGGCCTGATAAAAACGCTCCAGCATTTGCGTCGCATTTTTCCTGTCCGCATCCCCGACCTCGGCAAAAAAATCCAGATGCAGGGAGGTCAGGTTCATGGAACGGAAATCCGCGCTCAATTTACCTTTCAGGTTGTCCATGTTGTCTCTCCCTTTTAAACGCGTCACAATTTAATATCCTTGTGTTTTGATAGTGTTTGGTTTAATTATTTTCCTTAAACACCACACCACCTTCTACGCTCACAATGCATTGTAACGCGAAAATGGTTATGAAAGTATTGCCAGAAACAATTAAAAGCTGGTTTATTGATAAGGCCTTGAGATAATGAAGAAATTTGATGTCATAGTGATTGGCGGCGGACATGCGGGCTGCGAGGCGGCGGCCGCGGCGGCGCGCATGGGCGCGCAAACCCTGCTGTTGACACATCGAATCGATTCCATCGGCGTCATGTCCTGCAATCCCGCCATCGGCGGTTTGGGCAAGGGGCATCTGGTGCGCGAGATAGATGCGCTGGACGGCGTGATGGGGCGCGTGATTGACCGCTCCGGCATCCAGTTCAGGATCCTGAATGCCAGCAAAGGCCCCGCTGTGCGTGGGCCGCGGGCCCAGGCCGACCGCAGGCTCTATCGCGAGAACATGCAGCAAATATTGCTCAATTATCCCAACCTGGAAATTTTCGCGGACGGCGCGGAAGAAATCCTGCGCGATGCGGCGGGCCATATCAGCGGCATTAAAACCACCGCTGGTCACGTGTTTTCCTGCGCCGCGCTGGTGGTGACCACCGGCACTTTTTTGCGTGGGATCATTCATCGCGGCGCCCTTCAGCAGCCGGCGGGGCGGGTGGGGGAAAAACCTTCCGTTGGCCTGGCGCTCAGCCTTGAGAAATTGAATCTGCCGCTGGGGCGCCTGAAAACCGGCACCCCGGCCCGGCTGGACGGGCGCACCATCAACTGGTCCATCCTTGAAGAGCAGGCCGGCGATACGCCGCCCACTCCCTTCTCTTTTATGACAAACAAAATCACCGTGCCGCAGATCAGCTGCCATATCACTTATACCAATGAAAAAACCCATCAGATTATCCGCGATAACCTGCATGTGGCGCCGATGTATTCGGGGCAGATAAAATCCTCCGGGCCGCGTTATTGCCCGTCGATTGAAGACAAGGTGGTGCGCTTCGCCGACAAAACGCGCCATCAGGTGTTTTTGGAGCCGGAAGGGCTCGACGACCATACCGTTTATCCGAACGGCATTTCCACCTCGCTTCCTGAAGAGGTGCAGCAGGCCATGATCGAGACCATCCCCGGCCTTGAAAAGGCCACGATCTTGCAAGCGGGCTATGCGGTGGAATACGACTATATCGATCCCCGCGCCCTGAAGCATACCCTGGAAATCAAGACCGTCCCGGGATTGTTCCTGGCCGGGCAGATCAACGGTACGACAGGCTATGAAGAAGCGGCGGCGCAAGGGTTGATCGCCGGCATCAACGCCGCCCTGCGCGCCGGCAGCGGCGATAGCCAGACCTTTGTGCTCGACCGCGCTGACGGTTATATCGGCGTCATGATTGATGATTTGGTCACGCAGGGCGTTTCCGAGCCTTACCGGATGTTCACCTCGCGCGCCGAATACCGCCTGCTGTTGCGCGCCGATAATGCCGACCAGCGCCTGACCCCGGCGGGGATTTCGATCGGCTGCGTCGGTGCGGAGCGCGCCGGCGCTTTTGAGGCGAAGCACCTTTCCCTGAACAGCCTCCGCGAACAGATACAAGCCCTGACCGCACTGCCCATCGAATTGGAGCGGGCAGGGTTCAAGATCAACCAGGACGGCGTGCGCCGCACCGCCCATGACATGATGCGCTATCCGGAAATCAATTTTGAGGTGCTGAAGAAATTCTGGCCGGAGCTGGCTTCCGTGCCTGCCGACATTGCCGAACAGATTGAAATCGACGCCCGCTACGCCGGCTATATTCAGCGTCAAGAGGCTGATATTAAAGCCTTTCGCCGCGATGAGGCGCTCTTGATTCCGGCGGACCTGGACTACAATATGATCGGCTGTCTCTCCAACGAGATGCGGCTGAAATTGTCAAAATTCCGTCCCGAAACGTTGGGCGCGGCGGGGCGTATCCCCGGCGGCACGCCGGCGGCCATGGTGGCGCTGTTGCGTTACATCAAGCGTAAATCCAAGACAGAGAAAAAAGTTGCCTGATTTTATCCACTATCCTTTTGAAAAATACGGCCTCGACGTTTCACGTGAAACACGCGAGAAGTTTAACCGCTATGCGGAAATTTTACTGAAGTGGCAAAATGCCATCAATCTTGTCAGCGAAGCCACGCTGGAAGATATGGTGAAAAGGCACTTTCTGGATTCCGCGCAGCTGATGAAATATATCCCCAATAAAAACATCAAACTGGCGGATCTGGGCTCTGGCGCCGGGTTTCCGGGCCTGGTGCTGGCGATGCTGGGCGTTGCAGAAGTGCATTTAATTGAATCGGATGTGCGCAAGGCGACTTTTTTGCGCGAGGTTTCACGTGAAACCTCTGTAAAAACATTTATTCACGACGACAGGATTGAAGAGACAAAAATCGACAATCTGGATTTTATCACCGCCCGCGCCCTGGCGCCCCTGAAAGACCTGTTGGTGATGGCAGCTGGTCTTTCCACACCCGGCCACCCGGCGACATGTCTGTTTATGAAGGGCGAAAAAACGGAAGAGGAGCTTGCTAAGGCTCAGAAAAAGTGGGGTTTTTCTCTCGAGGTCCACCAAAGTGTTACGGAACAATCCGGAAAAATATTAAAAATCAACAACTTAAGTAAAAAATAATAAATTATTTTTTATATTTTTATTTCAAAGTTTCACGTGAAACATAATGTTTATATTTATAAATAGACCTTGATTGTTACGTTCTATCCGGGCTATTAAATGGATTATGAATCAGGTTTTGCCGAAAAACAGCCTTCTTCCTGTCTCCCAAGGCGGGAATATCCGCCCCGCCGCGACACGCTATATCAGCGTTTCCAACCAAAAGGGCGGCGTCGGAAAAACAACCACAACCATCAATCTTTCCACGGCTTTAGCGGCGACCGGCAAAAAAGTTCTGGTGATTGATCTGGACCCGCAGGGCAATGCCTCCACCGGCCTGGGCGTTGACCGCTCCAGCCGCCTGAATGACAGTTATGGGGTGCTTTTCGGGGAATGCGACATCGACCAGGCGGCCGTGCCGACCAAGGTGCCCAATCTTTTTGTTATCCCAGCCTCTATCCACCTTTCCGGCGCGGAAATCGAGCTGGTCGATGCCAAGCAGCGGGAATTTCGCCTGAAAACGGCGCTGGAAAAGAGTGAAACGCAGTATGATTATGTCATGTTCGACTGCCCACCATCTCTTAACCTATTGACTTTAAACGCTTTAGTGGCATCAACCGGAGTCCTGGTTCCTTTGCAGTGCGAGTTTTTTGCGCTGGAAGGATTGAGCCATCTCGTCAACACGATCGAACGTGTCAGGGGTAGTTTTAACCCGCACCTGGAACTGATGGGGGTTGTCCTGACGATGTATGACAAAAGAAACAACCTGTCAAATCAGGTGGCGGAGAATGTCCGGGCCCATTTCGGGGATAAAGTCTATGAAGCGGTTATTCCCCGCAATGTGCGCATTTCCGAGGCGCCATCTTTCGGCCTGCCGGCGATCGTCTATGACATGAAGTGCAACGGCTCGCAGGCTTATATCCAGCTCGCCAAGGAAATACTGAAGCGCGAAAAAAATACGCAAGTGAAGTACGGCGCCGCGGTTTAAAAAATACGGAGTAGGACGATGACATCTGATACAAAGCCATCTGATATAAAAAAGCGCGGTCTTGGCCGCGGCCTGGACGCCCTTTTCCAGGACGCCCGCAACGAAGAGGCGGCTTTCGCGCCGAAGATAAAGCGCGCCGACGAAATCGTCTCGAAAAAAGCGCCGCCGCAGCAGCCGGCATCCTCCGCCCCGCTGAAGGTCGCCATCGACAAGCTCAGGCCGGGAAAGTTCCAGCCGCGCCGCCGTTTTGACGAGGCGTCCATCAATAGCCTTGCCGAATCCATCGCCGTGCACGGCGTTTTGCAGCCTTTGCTGGTGCGCAAGCTGTCCGCCAACGCTTATGAAATTATCGCCGGCGAGCGCCGCTGGCGCGCAGCGCAAAAAGCCCAGGTGCACGAGCTGCCGGTGCTGGTGCTTGACCTGAACGACAACGACGCGCTGGAAATCGCGCTGATCGAGAATTTACAGCGCGAGGATATTTCCGCCATCGAGGAGGCCGAAGGCTACCAGCGCCTGATCGACGAATTCCACCATACGCAGGAAGTGCTGGCGCACCGTCTCGGCAAAAGCCGCAGCCACGTCACGAACATGCTGCGCCTGCTCAGGCTGCCGAACAAGGTCCGGCAATATATACAGGACGGGACCTTAAGCGCCGGCCATGCCCGGGCCCTGGTCGGGTGCAGCAACGCCGACGAGATCGCTGCCGCGATCGTGAAGCGCGGCCTTAGCGTGCGTCAGACGGAAAGCCTGGTCAAGAAAGCGGCGACCGGCAAGGCGCCGGGCAAAAAAATCCCGAAAAAATCGGCGAAAATCATCATCATGAAAGACGTGGATGTTTTGGCGCTGGAGGGGAAAATGTCTTCCCTGCTCGGCATGAAGGTGGCGATCGAGGGCGTTGGCTCCTCAGGCGCTTTGTGCATCGAGTATAAATCCCTGGAACAGCTGGACGACCTCCTGGAGAGGCTGTCCCGCACGCCGGGAAAATAATTGCGGGGGAGCGTTGTGAATTTTTTCACCAAATTAAAAAAACGCCTGCAATGGGCGCGGACGCCGGATCAGGAAAAACAGCAGCTGCTGGAGAAAGCCGTCACGCTGCTGCATTTCGACCCCGACGCGCTGGAACTGTTCAGGATGGCGCAGGCAGACGGCGTTGAAATCAAGTTTTCATCGGGGCTGACCGGTTCCCGGACGGCGGCGCGGCATGTCCTGAATTTCAACAAGAAGAAGCAATATATAGAAATCTGCCCTTACACGGGGTCCGGCAGGCTGAAAACCCCGGTGATGATCGCGTCCGATCTTGTGCACGAGCTGCGCCACTACTGGCAATACAAGCAGTTGGGGGTCACGCCGCAGAACGGAAACCACATCAACAGAAACCCCCGCCTGTCTTTTGTCTTTAACCGGGTGGCCGAAGCGGATGCTTACGCTTTTCAGGATAAATTCATCAAAACCATGAATGAAACTTCAGATGTTTTTTCGGAGTTTTTGAAGGAGATTCCCGCCCCGACGCCCCTGCAGGCGCACCAGATTAACTATGAAGCCAATAAAAAATTTCAAAAATTGCGGGCGAATGACGCGCAGTATCTGCGCGAGCGGTTTGTCGAGATGCTCAAAAAAGGGGTTCTTTCCCAAAGTTATGACCCGCAGGAGGCGCGCTACCTGCATCTCCGGCACACGTCCTCCCTCGCCGAAAAAACCGATTTTGACGCTGTAAAACACATTCCGGAACTGACGCTGGCCGATATCAAGAAGGTGTTAAAAGCGGGTGTGGTGAAAAACGCCCCCGGCTATCTCGGCGACATGAGCGACGACCAGTTCGAAGACCTGGTGCTGGGCAATGCGCACCGCGGCGCATTGGAAGCCGTCAACCTGATGGAAAAATTCAGCAGGGCCGTGGCCGGCAACGACAACAAAACGGCGAAAGAGCTGCGCCGCCAGGTGAAAGAAAAAATCCATAAACTGAAATAGCCTAAGCCCGGCGCCTGACGCCGGCGGCCTTGGCCCCGGTCTGCGACAGGGACAGGACGGCGCGGCTGCAGAGCGTGTGCGGGTCGTTGGCGGTCTGCTTGCATTTGGCCTCGACGCCGGAGAGCAGCGCCAGCGCCTGTTCCATCTGGTTCAGGCTCCAGGTGGAAAGCTGGGATTCAAAAGCGGATTTGACCTTGAAAAACAGGGGCGGACGCAGTTTTTTCAAGGCCCCCTCCATGCTTTCGCCCTGTTGCAGGCGGGCCTTGCTGATATGCAGGCGCAGGAAATAATTTTGCAGGTTGCGCAGGATGCTGACGGCGGGAATCCCCTCCGACAGCACATGATCGAGGATTCTTTCCGCCGCGGCAAACTGGCCGGAGGCGACATGCCGGGCGAGGTCGTCCAGAGACAGGGCGGCGCTGTTGCCGACGCAGGCAACGACGTCGTCGAGTGAAATCGATTTCTGACCCGCGCTCATATAAGTGATAAGTTTTTCAACTTCCGACCGCGCCACGGCGCGGTCGCCGACGACATTGCCCGCCATATAGGCAATCGCTTCGGAGGGAATGGTATAACCGGCGGTTTTCAGCGAATCCCCGATGACGCGGCCGATGTCGCGCTCGTCCTCGATATAGCAGGGGATGGCCGCGCCGTTTTCGGCGTTTTCGAACAAAAGCCGCAGCGACGAGCGCGGCGACAGCTCGCCCGCGCCCAGCAAAACCAGGTTGTCCGCGGGCCTCAGCGCGGCCAGGACGCCTTTGACGACCGTGGTCATGTCATCGCCCGCGCCCTGCACCCGCACCACCCGCCGTCCGCCCAGCATCGAGATGGACAGGGCCTCGTCCATCAGCCGCGCCGGATTCTCGGACAACTGCTTGGCGGACAATTCCACGACGTTGAAGGGATCGCGGATGTCAGAGACAATATTTCCAGTCAGGAGGTTCATCCGCTCGCGGATCAATCCTTCGTCCGGCCCGTAGAGCAGCAGCGCTGCCATTGCCGGCGGCGGCTTTTTGACGAAGCTCTCGATATTTTTCGGGGCGATTTTCACGGCGCGGCCAGCGCTTCCCCGCCGCGGCGGAAATAGAGGTTCAACTCGGTAATGGCGTCATCGCCGAGCCGCTGGATAAGGTTCTCGGTGACGTTTTGCTGGGATACCAGCGTTGCCAGTTGGTTGTCCAGCAGGTTGTGGGAACCGGCGGCCTTGAGCTGGCGCTGCAGAAGGACGGCGCCGGTGTTTTTTTCCACCAGCTGCATTTTGGTGGAGATTTGTATCTGGGAGATGGTGGCGGTGGCGTTTTTTTCGATGCCGATGTTATTGGTGTTTTTCTCCAGCGGGGAGAAGGTTAGCCGATAAAGCGCCTCTGCCGGACGGCCGTGCGTATAGAGCCGGTCGATCAGCAGGTTGCGCAGCGCCTGGCCTTCCCGGTCGGGAATGTTGCTGATTTCGATTTCCGGCCTGGCCGGGGCAGGCTGGTTTTTTTGCGCATAGAGGGATTCGAAGCCGCAGCCGGAAAGCCCCGCGGTCAGAAACAGGCAGGAACAGAGGATAAGGGCCCTAAACAACGACATTGATGATCCGGTTCGGCACGACAATCACCTTGCGCGGCGGCTTTCCTTCCAGCGCCTTTTGGATATGGGTGTTGTCCAGTGCGGCCTTTTCAGCCGATTTCTGGTCCAGGTCTTTCGGCAGGGTGACGGTGGCGCGCAGCTTGCCGTTGACCTGGATCGCCATGGTGACTGTGTCGTTGATAAGCAGGGCGGCCTCGGCCTCGGGCCAGGGCGTTTCAGCGATCAGCGTCTGGTGGCCGAGCTGCGTCCAGATCTCTTCGGCGAGGTGCGGCATCAGCGGCGCCATCAGGCGCACCAGGGTTTCGATACCCTCCTTCAGGACAGGCCCCGCGCCGCCGGCGGCGCTGAAGTCTTCCAGGGCGTTGCTGAGTTCGCGCAGGCGGGCGACCGCCTTGTTGAAGTGGAACCGGTCGAGATCCTGCGTCATGTCATGGATGGTGCGGTGGATCTTGCGGCGCATGCCGTCGGCATCGCCGCCTTTGCCGTCGAACTTCGCCAGCGCCGCCAGGCGCCACAGGCGGTTGATGTACTTCCACGCGCCGTCGATGCCGGCCTCCGACCATTCCAGGTCGCGCTCCGGCGGGCTGTCGGACAGCACGAATAGGCGGATGGCGTCGGCGCCGTAGGCCGCCATGATCTCGACCGGATCGACGGTGTTCTTCTTGGATTTGGACATTTTCTCGATGCGGCCGACGCTGACGGGTTTTTGGTCGGATTTCCTGACCCAGCCGTCACCGGCTTTTTCAATCTCCGTCGGGTAGAGCCATTTGCCCTGTTCGTCCTTGTATGTTTCATGCGTCACCATGCCCTGCGTGAAGAGGGCGGTGAAGGGCTCGTCGAAATCGAGATAGCCGCATTTTTTGAGGGCCTTGGTGAAAAAGCGGGCGTAAAGGAGGTGCATCACGGCATGCTCGACGCCGCCGATGTATTGGTCGATGGGCGCCCAGTAACCCACCTTGTCTTTATCAAAGCCTTTGGCGGTGTTGTGCGGGTCGGTGTAGCGGAACTGGTACCACGAGCTTTCGAAGAAAGTGTCGAAAGTGTCGGTTTCGCGCTCCGCCGCCGCGCCGCAGGCCGGGCAGGAGGTTTTTTTCCAGGTGGGGTGGTTGGCGATCGGGTTGCCGGGCTTGGCAAAATCGACCTCCGCCGGCAGGGTGACCGGCAGGTCCTTTTCCGGCACCGGCACGATGCCGCATTTCGGGCAGTGGATGACGGGAATCGGGCAGCCCCAGTATCTCTGGCGGCTGATACCCCAGTCGCGCAGGCGGTAGAGCGTGGTGCCTTCGCCTTTTCCCAGCGCCTCGAAGCGGCGGATGACTTCTGCCTTGGCGTTTTCGACGGACAGGCCGTTGAGGAAGTCCGAATTGTAAAGGGAGCCGGGGCCGGCATAGGCGGCGGTGTCGATGCCGAAGGTTTCCGGATTTTCCCCTTCGGGGATGATGACGGGGATGACTTCCAGGCCGTATTTGCCGGCGAAGTCGAGGTCGCGCTGGTCGTGGGCGGGGCAGCCGAAGATCGCGCCGGTGCCGTAATCCATCAGCACGAAATTGGCGATAAAGACACGCAGCTTTTTGTGCGGGATGAAGGGATGTTTCACCTGCAGGCCAGTATCGAAGCCCTTTTTCTCGGCGGTTTCCAGGGCCACTTCGCTGGTGCCGCTGTGGTGGCATTCGGCGATAAAATCAGCCACGCCTTTGTCCTTCGCCGCCAGCTGCGCGGCGAGGGGGTGGTCGGGGGAAATGGCCACGAAGGAGGCGCCGAAAATTGTGTCGGGGCGGGTGGTGAAGATTTCCAGTTCGCCGCCGTCGGTGATGTCAAAATGGAATTTCAGGCCCCGCGACTTGCCGATCCAGTTTTCCTGCATCAGGCGGACTTTTTCCGGCCAGCCTTCCAGCTGCTTCAGGCCTTCCAGGAGGTCATCGGCAAAAGCGGTGATCTTCAGGAACCACTGGGTCAGTTTGCGCCGCTCGACGAGGGCGCCGGAGCGCCAGCCGCGGCCGTCTTCCACCTGTTCGTTCGCCAGCACGCAATTATCGACCGGGTCCCAGTTGACCATGCTTTCTTTCTGGTAGGCGAGGCCGGCCTTGAGGAAATCGAGGAAGAACTTCTGTTCGTGTTTGTAATATTCCGGCACGCAGGTGGTGACTTCCCGCGACCAGTCGATGGCGAGCCCCATCAGTTTAAGCTGGTTTTTCATGACGGCGATGTTTTCGTGCGTCCATTGGGCGGGGGGGACCGATTTTTCCAGCGCGGCATTCTCGGCGGGCAGGCCGAAGGCATCCCAGCCCATCGGGTTCAGCACATTATAGCCCTGCGCGCGCTTGAAGCGGGCGACCACGTCGCTGAGGGAATAATTGCGGACGTGCCCCATGTGCAGGTGGCCGGAGGGGTAGGGGAACATCGCCAGGGCATAGAATTTTTTCTTGCCCGCATCTTCGGTGACGTTAAAGGTTTTGCGCTCTTCCCAGGTCTTCTGCCACCGGGCTTCGGCTTCCCTGACGTTGTAACGGTCCTGCATTTTACTCATCCACATCATTCCGGCGAAGGTCAGTTTTGTTTCAACCCCAATTGCACGACGCGCATCTCGCGGGCGCGGGTCAGGACGGTGTTTTCAATGGAGTTTGCCATATCATCCGTAACCTCGGTGTCCTGCCACCCGGCCTTGTTTTTTTTCTGTTTGAAGACGGAAACCCGCAGGCCGTCGGCGCGCAGCTGTTTGTCCAATATATAGAGGTTGATTTTGAAGCGCTCGCCCCGGGCTTTGGGGTTTTCATACCAGTCGGTCAGGATAACGCCGCCGAAGGGATCGGCGGAGAGCACAGGCATGAAGGAAACAGTATCCAGCGAGGCCCGCCACAAAAAGCTGTTGACGCCGATGCCGGCGCCCCCGCCGCTGTTATTTTCTTCATCTTTGCCAAAGAGCTTGTCGCTGAGCGTGTCATCCCCTCCCCAGACCGTTTCGCGTTTCTGGTCGCTATAAAGGATTTTGTCGGTGCCTTCCGGCCGGGTTGGATAGCTGGCTTCCTTGACAAGGGGGCCGGCACAGCCGGTCAGGAGGACGGCGATCAACAAGATCGGGAGTAAACAGGGTGGGCGCAACATCAGATCCCTCTTCAATAAAGTTATATGTGTCTCACTGTGATTAGCACGATCATGCCTGTTTATAAAGACTATATATATGAGAGCCGGGCCTAAACTCCTATCATCTTCTCCCGCCATTCCGGCGAAAGCCGGAATCTGACGGACACACCGGAGTAATCGTGTTTTACAACGGGATGATGAGCATGGGAATCCTAATCATCGTTTATGTAAATCCACATACCATAAATTGTTGCACAAAAGCAACAGCCGGGGGCCATTATCGCCCCCAGGACCCGGCATGTGTTGACCGTTTGCGGAAATAGACCTAGCCTTCAGGGAGGTGGCGTGACACGGGGTTTGTCCGCACACACCACCCTAATGAAAACAAGTCCCTGCATTCAGCGGGGCATTTTGGAGAAAACACAATGAAAAAACTTTTACTCGTAAGCACGGCGATCGCTGGTGTGGCGCTTCTGTCGTCTCCCGCTTCTGCTGCCGTTAAAATGGATCTCGGCGGCTTCTTCCGTGGTTACGGCGTGTATGCCGATAACAATGAAGATACCGGCGCATCCAACTCGCTGTACAACTTTGAATTCCGCCGCGATGCCGAGCTGCATGCCAATGGCGAAACCACGCTCGACAACGGCCTGACCGTCGGCGCGCACGGCGAACTGAAAATCGCCAACGGTTCCAATTCGACCCTGTCGGATGAAATCTACGGTTATCTTTCCGGCGGCTGGGGCCGTATCAACCTCGGCATTGAAGACGGCGCAGCCTACCTCCTGCAGGTAGCCGCTCCTTCCGCTGATTCCAACGTGGATGGCCTGCGCACCTATATCCAGGCGCTCAACCCGAAAAGCACTGCGATGGATTCCAACCTCGCGTCGCTGACCGCCAACAGCAATGCTTTCTTCGGCCTCCTGGATTACGATCAGGGTGATTTCGCGAAGAACGACCGCATCACCTACCTGACGCCGAAGTTTGACGGCTTCCAGGCCGGCGTTTCCTATGCGCCGAAACAAGGCGTTACCAGCAATACAGGCAGCATGGCTTTTGACCAGGATGGCCAGGGTTTCTACAATCCGGGTGGAACATCCATCACGGCTGATTACCAAAACCTTTGGGAAGTTTCCGCCCGTTATGACGGCGAATTCGAAGGCTTCGGTTTTGCCCTCGGCGGCGGTTATAGCGATTCTGGCATTGAATCCACGCCATCCGCAGCTCAGCTGACCGACGATGCCGGCGGTGACACTTTCAACGACGGGGATTACTTCCTCGACGACGGTATCCAGTCCTATAACGGCGGCCTGACCCTTTCTTCACAGGGCTTCAGCCTCGGCGGCGCTTACAAGCAGACCAAAACATCGCGCATCACCAATACTGACAACGGTGGTACGGACAATGCCCAGTCGGGTGACATTACCGCCAAGACCTGGGTTATCGGTGCGGGCTATGATAACGGCCCCTGGCATGCCGGGGCGAGCTACCTGAACACCAAAACGGAACTTGATGCCATCATCAACGGTCTGGATTCCGGTAACATTGCTGCAACCTCTTACGAAGATGACAAGTACACGGTCGGCGGTGGTTACACCTTCGGTCCCGGTATGACCTTCCGCGGCGCTGTGGCCTGGGGTACGTTTGATAACGCAACCGCTGGCACACTCACCACGGATGACAACGATTTCACGCAAGTTACCGTTGGTGCGGACGTACAGTTCTAACCAACCGGCATTTGGATGAGACAAGAAAGAGGCGCCTCCGGGCGCCTCTTTTTTTTGTTTATATCTCCGTCACCCCTGCGAAAGCAGGGGCCTAGTCGGGTCTTTGTTTTAAAGATCTTCGTCCTAGTAATAATATATAAAACACCAACTGGGTCCCTGCTTTCGCAGGGATGACAGGGGGTGCTCGGGAACAGACATTAAGCTTGGCATTTTCCGCCGCCAGTGCTTAAATCCACCGCAGTGCAACAAAACCGCATGAGGTGATTCTATGCAAAATAACGATCCGGTGGTCATCGTCGCCATGGCGCGGACGCCGATGGGCGCCTTCCAGGGAGAGCTGGCGGGATTCAGCGCCAGCGACCTCGGCAAGGCCGCGATTGAAGAAGCGCTGAAGCGCTCCACCCTGAAGCCGGAAGACATCGAAGAAATCATCATGGGCTGCGTGCTGGCGGCGGGGCAGGGCCAGGCCCCGGCGCGACAGGCGGCATTGAAGGCGGGTTTGCCCGAATCAACCGGCGCCACCACCATCAACAAGATGTGCGGCTCGGGCATGAAGGCGGTGATGCTGGCGCATGACAACCTGCTGGCCGGCAGCGTCACCGTCATGATGGCCGGGGGAATGGAGAGCATGAGCAATGCGCCTTACCTGCTCGACAAGGCGCGCGGCGGTTACCGCATGGGGCATGGCAAGATGTACGACCATATGTTCCTCGACGGGCTGGAGGATGCTTACGATAAGGGGCAGCTGATGGGGGTTTATGCCGACGATACGGCGCGCAAGCTGCAGATCACCCGCGAAGACCAGGACAAATTCGCGCTGACCTCCCTCAGCCGCGCGCAACGCGCTGCCAAAGAGGGCGACTTTAAATCTGAAATCGCCGTGCTGAAAATCAAGGCCAAAGAGGGTGAAACCGTCATCAGCGACGACGAAAGCCCGAAAAAGGGCAAGCCGGAGAAAATTCCGCAGCTGAAGCCGGCTTTCTCCCCGGACGGCACGGTGACGGCGGCCACCTCCAGCTCGATTTCCGACGGCGCCGCGGCGCTGGTGCTGATGCGCAAGTCCGAAGCCAAAAAGCGCGGCCTCAGGATCATCGCTGAAATCAAGGCCCACGCCACCCACGCGCAGAAACCGGCGGAGTTTACGCTGGCGCCGGTGGCCGCGACGCGCAAGGTCATGGAAAAATCCGGCTGGAGCGCCAATGATGTCGATCTGTTCGAGATCAACGAGGCTTTCGCGGTGGTGACGCTGGCGGCGATGCGCGAGCTGAACCTGCCGCACGACAAGGTGAACGTGAACGGCGGCGCCTGCGCCCTCGGCCATCCCATCGGCGCGTCCGGCGCGCGTATTATCGTGACGCTGCTCTCTGCGCTGGAAAGGCGCGGCCTGAAAAAAGGCGTCGCTTCCTTGTGCATCGGCGGCGGAGAGGCGACGGCGATAGCGTTGGAAATGGTTGCGTAAAAAACGTTCCATTTTCAGGAAGCGCCCCCGTCAGCTGGGCGGAAAAAACATCGGCAAGCTGGCGCTGTGGGGCGTGGCCGCGCTTTTCACGCTCGGCGCCTATTTCCTCTATGACCTGCCGGATATCGACAAGGTCAAGCCGCTCGATACCAAGCCCAGCATCACCATCCTCGCCAATGACGGCACGCTGATCGCCCGTTACGGCGGGTTGCAGGGCGCTGTGCTGGGCATGAAAGACCTGCCCCAGACCCTGATTGAAGCCGTCTTGTCGGTGGAAGACCGGCGTTTTTACAGCCATTTCGGGATAGATCCCTTAGGATTAGCGCGGGCGATGTGGACGAACCTCCGCGCCGGGCGGTGGGTGCAGGGCGGCTCGACCATCACCCAGCAGCTGGCCAAAAACCTGTTCCTGACCTCGGACAAGACCATCCGCCGCAAGGTGCAGGAGGCGCTGATGGCGTTTGAGATCGAGCATAAATTCACCAAGAACGAGATTTTGACGGCCTACCTGAACCGGGTTTATTTCGGCGCCGGCGCCTACGGCGTCGATGCGGCGGCGAAGACCTATTTCAGCAAGCCTGCGTCGCAGCTGACCTTGTGGGAAAGCGCCGTGCTGGCGGGATTACTCAAAGCGCCGTCGCGCTTTTCGCCCGCCACCAATCCCGAACTGGCGCAGCGGCGGGCGGAGGTGGTCATCGAGGCGATGAAGGATGCCGGTTATCTCGACGCCAAGACCACCGCCCGGGAAATCAGGAAAATCAAGGCCCATATGTCCGGACCGGCGACGGCGGGGGATTTCAACCGCTATTTCTCCGACTGGGTGGTCGATCAGATCGGCAGCTTCATCTCCGCAACGGACGGCGACATCGTGGTGATGACGACGCTTGACCCGCAGCTGCAGCGCCTCGCCGAAGAAAAACAAAAAGCGCTGTTCAGTAAAATCAAGCCGCAGGACCAGGTGTCGCAGGCGGCGCTGGTCACGGAAGACCTGAACGGCGCCATACTGGCGATGATCGGCGGCGTTGATTACAGGGCCAGCCAGTTCAACCGCGCCCTCCAGGCGGAACGCCAGCCGGGCTCCGCCTTCAAGCCCTTCGTGTACCTGGCCGCGATTGAAAACGGGGCCAGCCCCGATGACTTGATTGAAGACGCCCCGATCAAGGCCGGCGACTACCGCCCGGACAATTACGATGACAAGTATTTCGGCGAGGTGACGCTGACGCAGGCCCTGGCCAAGTCCCTGAACACGGCAACCATCCGCCTGTTGCAGCAAACGGGCATTGAAAGCCTGATCGATGTGGCTGAACGCATGGGCTTCAGCGGCACGCTGAAGCCGGAGCTGGCCAGCGGCCTCGGCACGGACGAGGTCACGCTGCTGGAATTGACCAACGCCTACGCCATGATCGCCAATGGCGGCTATACCGTCTGGCCCTATGCCGTGTTGTCGGTCAGGGACGGCCAGGGGCAGCTGCTTTACCAGCGCACGGAGCTGGAACACCCCCGCGCCTTTTCCGGCCACGATATTGAGAAGCTGGACGACATGCTGGTGCAGGTGATCGAAGAGGGCACCGGCACGGCGGCGCAATTGTCGCACGGGCATGTCGCCGGAAAAACCGGCACGACGCAGAATTACCGCGATGCCTGGTTTCTCGGCTATACCGACAACCTTGCCACCGGCGTATGGATGGGGAATGACGACGCGACGCCGATGGTGCGCATCACCGGCAGCAAATATCCGGCGCAGCTCTGGCGCGATTACATGAACGAGGCGATCGATGTCACGGTGCCGGAGTTCACGCCGGAATCTTCCGCGCCCGACAACGGCGAATTTTCCGGCATGCTGGAGCGCTGGTCGTCGGCGGGGCCGGGAAAAGCATCTGAAGCCGAGACGCCTGATTACAACAGGTGACCGGAGTTTAGTTCTTCACGAGATGTGCGGCTAAAAAGGCGGCGGTGCGGCCATTGGCCTGTTGCGCCGCGCCCGGGTCGTAGTGCTGTCCGCCGATGCGCGCGAAGGCGTGATCGGCTCCCGGATAAACATGGATTTCCACATGCGGGTGGTTATGCAGGGCATTGGTGATTTTCTGCCGCGCCGCCGGGGGGACGAACTGGTCTTTTTCGGCAACGTGCATCAGCAAAGGTTTGGCGATGTTTGCCGCCGCGCCCAGCAGATCCTCGATGCCAACGCCGTAATAGGCGACGTTGCAGTCGGCATCCGATCCGGTGGCCATCAGGTAGGCGAGTTTGCCGCCCAGGCAATAGCCGATCGTTCCGGCCTTGCCGGTGCAGGCGGGGTCCTTGCGGATGAAGGCCAGCGCCGCCCTTAAATCATTGATGCCTTTGCCGACGTCAAAGCCCTGATAAAGCTGGAAGGCCCGCGCCCATTCGGCTTCCGACTGGTCGGTCAGCTGGATGCCGGGCTCCTGGCGCCAGAACAGGTCGGGACAAACGGCGATATAGCCGGCCTGCGAGATTTTTTCGCAGATGTCCCGCATATTCTTGTTCACGCCGAAAATTTCCTGGATGACGATGACCGTCGGGGCGGGCAGTTTGGCCGGGAAGCTGGCGAAGGCGGAAAAACTGCCGCTGTTGTCCGCGGCGTTTATTTTAAATTCCTTGTTCATGTCCATACCTTAACCTCAAACTTTAAAAAATCAACCGTCATTTGCGGCGGGGCGGCCTTGTTTGCTGCGCTCTTCCCGCAGCAGCTGTTCAAGGTTTTGCGGGTCAGTCACCGGCGGGAGGCAGCGCCGGCCAAAACACACATAAGCCGTTGTTTTCCCCTCGACCGGTATTTTGCCGAAGGCGGGATGGTCTTGGGGAAAAATACTGTCCCGGGCTATGTTCATTTTAATCAGGAACGGCAGGGAAATTTTTTGCAGCATGCTGTCAAACGCTTTTGGATTGTCAGCGCCGGCGGCGATCATGACGCAAAGCGGGTTCAGGAAAAAATCACAATTTTTCAGCAGAGTTGCAAAAGGGAAGACTTGGTGAAGGACCTCTCCGGAAAAGGCCGCAGCGGTTTTTTCCGCCTGGTTCAGGTGCGCGGCGTTACCGGTCAGGTAATAGAGGCGCGTCAGGACGCCGATCATGACGCTGTTGCCGGAGGGGACGGCGCTGTCGTGGGCGGATTTCGGCCGCAGCGGCACGTCGGTCACTGACGCCGCCGTCATGAAATAGCCGTGATGCTGCCGGTCCCAGAATTCTTTATCCAATATATCAACCCAGACGGCGGCCTGCGTCAAAAACTGCGGATCAGGCGCGGCGTCATGCAGCGCCAGGGCGGCCTCCAGCATACAGGCGTAGTCTTCCAGCAGCGCGGCAGACTGCGTTTTGCCGTCACACCAGACATGATGGAGGTGCCCGTCTTTGTCCATCATATATGCGGTGACAAAACGGAAGGCGCTGGCCGCCATCTCGACCCATTCCGGACGGCTGAAGGCGGCCCCGGCCTTGGCCAGTGCGGCGATCATCAGCCCGTTCCAGTCGGCGAGCACTTTATTGTCGCGCGCGGGTGCCGGCCGTTTATTCCGCGTCGCCTTCAGTTTTTTTCGCCAGCTATCTAGTTGCACCTCTTCCGGTTCGGTCAGGTAATCGGGATTTTTCAGGCGGTTGAGGATATTTACTTTTTCCCAATTGCCAAATTTGGTGACGTCATAGGTTTTTTTGAACGCCCCGGCATCGGGGCCCAGGGTTTTGTCGATCTCATCTTCTGTCCAGACATAGTATTTGCCTTCCCCGCCTTCGCTGTCCGCGTCCAGGCTGGCGGCAAAGGCGCTGGCGCTCAGGTTCTTGACCATCAGTTCCGCCCCAACCCAATCGATAGTTTCGCGGATGCGCCGGGCGAACAGGGGATGCTGCGTCTCTTTGCAGACCTCCGTCAGCAGCGCGATGAACAGCGCGTTGTCGTAGAGCATTTTTTCAAAATGCGGCGCCAGCCATTCTTCATCGACGGCGTAACGGGAAAAGCCGCCGCCGATATGGTCATAGATGCCGCCCTGGCACATTTGCGTCAGGCTGTGGATGACGGCGAATTTATAGGCGTTGTCCCCGGTGCGGAGGTAGGAGTCCCACAACAGGTTCATGATAGTCAGGTTTGGGAATTTGGGCGCGGTGCCGATACCGCCGTGAGCGGGGTCGATGAGATTCAAAAAATAATGGCTGATTTTGTCCAACTGCTCGCGGTGGGGGAGGATTCCCTGCTGGTTATGATGGATTTTATCCAGCGCCGCCGCCAGGCTTTGGGTGTTATGCGCGATTTTGTTCTTGTCGTGTTCATAACTTTCCGCCACGCCGCGCAGGACTTCCCTGAAGGAGGGCATGCCGTGGCGCGGCTGCGGCGGAAAATAGGTGCCGCCCCAGAACGGCTTGGCGTCCGGCGTCAGGAACATGGTGAGCGGCCAGCCGCCGGCCTTGCCCATCAGCGCCAGGGCGCTTTGAAAAACGGCGTCCAGGTCCGGCCTTTCCTCACGATCGACCTTAATGTTGATAAAATACCGGTTCATCAGGTCAGCGGTGGCGGCATCCTCGAAGCTTTCATGCGCCATGACATGGCACCAGTGGCAGGCGGAATAGCCGATGGAGAGCAAAATCGGCTTGTTTTCGCGCCGCGCTTTTTCCAGGGCGACTGCGTTCCACGGCATCCAGGCCACGGGATTATGCATGTGCTGCCGGAGATAGGGGCTGGTTTCATTGCCGAGAAGATTCATGTTGTCGATTTTCTCTCTTTTGTTTAGCTTACAGGAAACAAGGAAAGACCGTCATGAAGGAAGATAATCTTTATTATAAAGCACATATTTTTTGCTGCAACAATGAACGCCCGGCCGGGCACCCCAAGGGCTGCTGCAAGGAAAAAGGCGCCGAGCCCCTGCGTAATTACATGAAGACCAAGATCAAGGAGCTGGGGATCCAGGAGGTGCGGGTCAATCTTTCCGGCTGCCTGGACCGCTGCGCGCTGGGGCCGACGATGGTCATTTATCCCGAAGGGGTCTGGTACACCTATGCCTCCACGGCGGATATCGACGATATCATCGAACAGCACCTGCAAAAGGGCGGGCGGGTGAAAAGGCTGCTGCTGACGGCGGATCAGAAAGAGCTGCGGGACGAGCAAAAACAAGGGCGGCAAAAAAACTGATGGACACGATTTTTGCATTGGCGTCGGGTTCGCAGCGGGCCGGGGTGGCGGTGATCCGCGTGTCCGGCCCGACGGCTTTGCAGACCTATAAAAACCTGAGCGGAAAACCGGCACCGGTGCCGCGCCAAGCGGTCGTCAGCGATTTTTGCGAACCGGGCACGCAGAAAATGCTTGATCGCGGTTTAGTGATTTATTTCCAGGGTCCCGCCAGCTTCACCGGCGAGGACGTCGTTGAGTACCATGTGCACGGCGGCGTGGCCGTTATCCACGGGTTTTTGTCGGTGCTGGCGAAGCAGCCCGGCTGCCGCCTGGCGGAACCGGGGGAATTCACGCGCCGCGCCTTCGAGAACGGCAAACTCGACCTGACCGCCGCCGAGGCGGTGGCTGACCTGATCGATGCGGAAACCGAGGCGCAGCGGATGCAGGCGCTCGACCAGCTGGGCGGCGGCCTGGCGCGCCTCTATCAGGGCTGGGCGGAGAACTTGAAAAAAACATTGGCGCACCAGGAAGCCGAGATCGAATTTCCCGACGAGGACATGCCCGTTGGCATCGCGCAAAACCTGAAGCCGGAAATTCAAGCCCTGGTAAAAGAGATCAGGGAACATCTGGACGACAAAAGGCGCGGCGAGCGCCTGCGCAACGGCGTCTTGATCGCGATCTTAGGCGCGCCCAACGCCGGAAAATCCAGCCTGCTCAACGCGCTGGCGCGGCGCGAGGCGGCGATTGTGTCGGAAGAGGCGGGCACCACGCGCGACATCATCGAGGTGCACCTTGACCTTGGCGGCTATCCCGTCATTCTCGCCGATACCGCCGGTTTGCGGACGGCCGAAAGCAAGATCGAGGCGGAGGGCATCCGCCGCGCGCAAAAGCTGGCGTCCGACGCCGACATCAAGATTGTTTTATTCGACAGCACATCCGCCGCGCCGGATGCGGCAACACTGAAAATGGTGGATGAAAACACGCTGGTGGCGCTGACGAAAGCGGACCTGTCGCCGCCGCGTTTCCCTGAAAAAGAAGGCTGGCTGCATATATCATCCACCACCGGCGCCGGGCTTGATGTGTTTCTGGAGGCGCTGACAAAAAAGGCCGCCGGACTTTTCGCTTCCCGCAGCGGCCCGTCCCTGACGCGGGAGCGGCACCGTCTGGCGTTGCAGGAAACAGTCACCGCGCTGGAGCGTTGTCTTGGGACGGTTTTGCCGGAGCTGGCGGCGGAAGATCTCCGTCTCGCGTTGCGCAGTCTCGGCTCGATCACCGGCAAAGTGCAGGTGGAAGACCTGCTGGACACGATTTTCCGCGATTTTTGCATTGGAAAATAGATTTCTCTTGGCAGCGGAAACAAGAATCAGTATATATAGGCGAAACCTCCCCCACATCACGGTTTCATTGAAAAGCGTCCTTTGAACGGAGATGAGCCATGCGCATTGAAGCTGACCGTAAACTTGATTTTGCCGATGTATTGATTAGGCCGAAGCGCTCCGGCCTGAAGTCGCGCTCCGAGGTGGAGTTGCGGCGCACTTTCAAGACTCCGCATGCAAAAATCGAAATCAGCGGCGTGCCGGTTATCGCCGCCAACATGGACCGGGTCGGCACGCTGAAAATGGCTGCCGCGCTGGCCGGGCATGAGATGTTCACCGCCCTGCACAAGCATTATTCGATCCCGGAACTGAAGCAGGCCAAAATTTCCGGCGATTTTTCCTTCATCACTTTCGGCATCGAAGATATGAACAAGATCGATGCGGTGATGGACGAGCTGAAGGACCGGGAAGCGAATAAAATTTGCCTCGACGTGGCGAACGGCTACACCGAGACTTTCGTCGATTTCATCCGCGACGTCCGCAAGCATCACCCTAAAAAGATCATCATGGCGGGAAATGTGGCGACGGCGGACATGACCGAAGCACTGATCCTGGCGGGCGCCGACATCGTCAAGGTCGGCATCGGCCCCGGCTCCGCTTGCATGACCCGCGCCATGACCGGCGTGGGTTATCCGCAACTTTCCTCGATTATCGAGTGCGCGGATGCGGCGCACGGCCTGGGCGGGCTGATGTGCGCCGACGGCGGCTGCCGGATGCCGGGCGATGTCGCGAAAGCCTTCGGCGCCGGGGCGGACTTTGTCATGCTCGGCGGCATGCTGGCGGGACACACCGAGAACGTGCCCGAGGAAGACCTGAAAAACCTTTCCAAGAACGACAATATGATCGAATATTATGGGATGTCCTCTGAAGAGGCGATGAACAAGTATTCAGGCGGTATCGCCAAGCACCGCGCTTCCGAAGGCCGGGTGGTGAAGGTGGAATACAAAGGCGACGTGAAAGACACTGTGCGCGACATCCTGGGCGGCATCCGTTCCGCCTGCACCTATGTCGGCGCCTCGCGCCTGAAGGAGCTTTCCAAACGCACGACTTTCGTCATCAAGAGCGCCGTGTAAGGAATTTCCCCGGTTTATTTTTTGAGCAGAACAGGCGCCGGTGATTGCGGGGCGGTCGCTTTCGTTACTTTCGTGATAAAGTAATCGGTGTCCGCAAAACGAGGGCGATGGTTCCATACTTCTTTATAGTGCAGCTTGACGCGGTCGCCGTTTTCCTGGGCTTCCTGAAGCTGCCTGACAAGCGCTGTATCTGCGTCCTTCACCGTAAATTCAAAAGAGTTGGAAGTGCTGCCGTCTTCGCCGGAGCTCTTGAAGTTATCCATCGCCAGTTCACCCTCCCAGGATTTGTTAAAAAACCCTTTGTAGGAAAGCTTTGTAACCGTCCCGACGCGGTCGCCTTCGGAGTAAGGATCGGTCGTGTCATTGCTGCAGCTTTGCATGGCGCCGACGGAGGTCACGAGAGCCGCACCAAGAACCAGTTTGTTAAAAAGATTGCGCATACTCATTTTTTTCTCCTATGTTTGAAACCTTAAGTTTCCATAAACTATCATGTAGTGCAGTTTATGTCAATAAATTATTTGTTTTTCATTTAAAAAAACAGAGTTTTAAAAAAAATAACAATTAAAATCAATCTGTTATAACAGATAAAAGACTCTGTTACCGGGAAGTGTGGTGCAAAAAGGAAGATTAATAAGGGCATTCAGAAAGGATTCGGATGAGAAACCAGAGAATCATGAGTCCCGGGAAGACAAAAAATACAGCCGAGATCGCCGGATCCTGCGAAGACTGAGAAGCCTGTTGACGAAAATTAAAAAAATCAGTAGTTTGCAGGGCTTATCAGAATACGTTTTGTGAAATAGATCGGAATCGAGACATGAAAAAGACCTCTTCTATCAAGTCGCTGAAATCACGCGACAAAAAAAACAAGGTTGTCCGCCGCCGCGACGGCAAGGGCAAAATCCGCCTTTATGTGATTAACAAAGAAAAACCGCGGATGAAGGCAAAACAATAATTTTGCTCGGGAACGGGAATTTATGTTTGCGAAACTTTTAGGATTGATGTCTGCCGACATGGCGATTGACCTGGGCACGGCCAATACGCTGGTCTATGTGCGCGGGCAGGGCATCGTCCTGAACGAGCCTTCGGTCGTGGCGATCACCATGATTAACGGCCGCAAGCAGGTCTTACGCGTCGGCGAGGAAGCCAAGCAGATGCTGGGCCGCACGCCGGGCGACATCATGGCCATCCGCCCCTTGCGCGACGGCGTCATCGCCGATTTTGAAATCGCCGAAGAGATGATTAAGCACTTTATCCGCAAGGTTCATAACCGGCGCAGTTTCGTCTCGCCGCAAATGGTGATCTGCGTGCCTTCCGGCTCCACCGCCGTCGAGCGCCGCGCGATCCAGGAAGCGGCGGAAAGCGCCGGCGCCCGCAAGGTGGCGCTGATCGAGGAACCGATGGCGGCGGCAATCGGCGCCGGGCTGCCGGTGACGGAAGCGACCGGGTCGATGATCGTCGATATCGGCGGCGGCACGACGGAAGTGGCGGTGATTTCGCTGGGCGGCATCGTCTATGCGCGTTCGGTGCGCGTCGGCGGCGACAAGATGGATGACGCGATCATCAATTATATCCGCCGCACGCATAACCTGCTGATCGGCGAATCGACGGCGGAACGGATCAAGAAAGACATCGGCTCCGCCTGCCCGCCGGAAGACGGCGAAGGCCGCATGATGGAAATCAAGGGCCGCGACCTGATGAACGGCGTGCCGAAAGTGCTGGTGATTAGCGAGCGGCAGGTCGCCGAAGCGCTGTCCGAACCGGTCGGCGCGATCATCGACGCCGTCAAAGGCGCGCTGGAGCATACCGCGCCGGAACTGGCGGCGGATATTGTCGATCGCGGCATCGTGATGTCGGGCGGCGGCTCGCTGCTCTCCAACCTTGATTATGTGCTCCGTTATGCGACAGGCCTGGCGGTGACGGTGGCGGATGACCCCCTGTCCTGCGTCGTGATGGGTTCCGGGCAGGCTTTGGAAAACATGAAAGCGCTGCACCGCGTCCTGATTTCAAGGTATTAGTCAATCTTCTCAGGGGCTTGCTAAAGTCACCGCTTGTCTTCATTAAAGAAAGCCTGTTATACTCGAAAGAGGGGTAGTTTTTTCAAGGGGTGTCGCTTGTTTTCCGACCAGCCACAGAAGACCGTTTTGAAGTCCATGCCGCTGAAAACCACGACCGTACAGATCATGCCGGTGGTGGTGTTGCGGGCGGCGCCGGCGGTGCTGATTTTATTGGCCCTGACTTTGATGATGTTGCACCGCGCCGATACTTTGCCCGTGGAACGTCTGCGGACGGCGATGACGGATGCGCTGACGCCGGCGCTGACGGCCGTGTCGGCGCCTTTTAACGCGCTGGTCGAACAGATCGACGGCGTGACAACCATTCGCGACCTCAAGGCTGAAAATATCCGCCTCGAGGAAGAGAACGCCAAGCTGCAGCAATGGTACGAATCCGCGCTGAAGCTGCAGGCGGAAAACCAGAGTTTCCGCGAGCTGCTGAATGTGAAGGCCGACCCCACCTTGAATTTTATAACGGCGCGGGTGATTTCTGACGCCGGCGGCTCGTTTGTGAAAAGCGTGTTGCTGCCGGTGGGTGTCCTGGACAAGGTGCAGAAAGGCAATGCCGTGATGTCGGGGCATGGGCTGGTCGGGCGCGTCACTGAAGTGGGGCAGCGCTCCTCCCGCGTGCTGCTGATTACGGACCTGAACTCGCGCATCCCTGTCCTCATTCAAAACACGCGCACCAAGGCCATCTTGGCCGGAAAAAACCAGAATTTGCTGAAGCTGGAGCGTTTGCCGCCGGACAGCGGCATGACGATTGGCGCCCGGATCGTGACGTCGGGGGATGGCGGGCAATTGCCCGCCGATTTGCCGGTGGGCACGATTGTTTCCACCGGCGAAAACGGGGTCTGGGTCAGGCCGGTGTCGGATATTGACAGGCTATCTTACGTTCAGGTTGTGAATACGGATATAGACCAGGCTTTGGCCACGGGCGAGATCACGCCGCCGCCAAAGCCGGCCATTTATAAAAGCGGAAAATAAGTTTTGAGAAAATCCTGAATAATGGATCCCGAGTGGAATGAATCGCTGTTGCGGGTGGTCGGACGCTGGGGACTGGTGCTGCTAGTGCTGACAGCGCTGTTCGTGCTGAGCGCCATCCCGCTCAAGATCACGCATCTGGGCGAAATCCGCCCGGTTTTCATGCTGATGGCGATCTACTACTGGACGATTTTACGGCCCTCGCCGTGGCTGCCGGTCGCGTTTTTCGTGATCGGCCTTGTCCTCGACCTGCTGGCCGCCTATCCCCTCGGCATGCACGCCCTTATCTTCGTGCTGGCGCAGTGGGTGACCGGCAGCCAGCGCAAGTTCCTTCTCGGGCAGTCGTTTCTGGTGATCTGGGCGGGCTTTGCCGCCATCGCCCTGGGGGCGGGGGCGCTGCAGTGGGCGCTGTTCAGCCTGTTCAACCTGACGCTGTTTTCCGCCAAGCTGATGCTGATCAGCGCCGTGCTTTCGGTCTTTTTATTTCCGCTGCTCGCGCTGCCGCTGTCGGTCGTGCATAAAGCGCTGGCTGATGACCCGTCATCCGTGCCATAAATTATACTTATCATGAATCGCGATATGGAGAGACATAAGGAGTTTTCCCGGCGCGCCCTTATTTTGGGCGCGGGGAAGATTCTTGTCTTCGGCACGCTGGCGTCGCGCCTCGCCTATCTCCAGATCGTCGAGCAGAAAAAATTTCAGACCTTGTCGGATAAAAACCGCATCAGCCTGCGCCTGCTGCCGGCGGGGCGCGGCGAGATCATGGACCGTTTCGGCGTGCCGCTGGCGGTCAACCGCCAGGATTTCCGCGCTTTCCTGGTGCCGGAACAATCGGAGGATGTGGCGGAGACGCTGACGCGCCTCGGGCAGCTGATCCCGATTTCCGAAGAGGAAAAATCCGACATCATGGCTGAGATCGGCCGGCGCCGCCCCTTTACGCCCATCCTGGCTAAGGAAAACCTGACCTGGGACGATATGTCCAAGGTGGAGCTCCGTTTGCCGGACCTGCCCGGCGTATCGATGGAGGAGGGACAGATGCGCTCCTATCCGCTGGGGACGGCGACGGCGCACATCATCGGCTATATCGGGCGGGTGAGCAAGGCGGAGCTGACCGACGACCCGGTGATGGAGATCCCGGGCTTTCGCATCGGCAAAACCGGCGTGGAGAAGAAATATGACGGAACTCTGCGCGGCGAGGCGGGGCAGATTCAGGCCGAAGTCAACGTGGTGGGGCGTGAAATCCGCGAATTGTCCCATACCGAGGGAAAAAAAGGGCACCGCCTGACCCTGACCATCGATGCCGATCTGCAGATGCAGTGCCAGGAATATCTGGGACGGGAAGCCAGTTCCGCCGCCGTGGTGATGGACGCCCACAATGGGGAGGTTTACGCGCTTTGTTCGCACCCGAGCTTCGATCCCAACCTGTTTTCCAGCGGCATTCCGGCGGATATGTGGGAGGAGCTGCTGGCCAACCCCACCAACCCGCTCACCAACAAGGTGATTTCGGGGCAATATCCGCCGGGCTCGACCTTTAAAATGGTGACGGCGATGGCCGGGCTTGAAAGCGGCGCGATCAACGCATCGACGCATGTTTTTTGCCCCGGCTATTATATGCTCGGCAACACCAAGTTTCACTGCTGGAACAAACAGGGGCACGGTTCGGTCGATGTCGTGGCGGCGCTGCGCGAATCCTGCGACAGTTTTTTCTATGAAGTGGGCAAGCGCACCGGCATCGATAAAATCGCCGCCATGGCCCGCCGCATGGGGCTGGGCAGCAAGCTGGATTTCGACGTGCCCGGCGAAGTCGGGGGGCTGGTGCCGGACCAGGAGTGGAAACAGAAGCGCTACAAGGAGAAATGGCAGCAGGGGGAAACCATCATCGCGGCGATCGGGCAGGGCTATATGCTGACGACGCCGCTGCAGCTGGCGACAATGACGGCGCGGCTGGCGAACGGCGGCAAGGCGGTCAAGCCGGTGCTGGTGCGTTCCATCGAGGCGGAGGGAAACCAGATTCCGGATTGGCCGGAAACCGGCTTTAACAGCCAGCATCTTGATCTCGTCAAAAAAGGCATGGCGGCGGTGGTGAATGACCCGCGCGGCACCGGCTACGGGTCGCATATAACCGAGGCCCCTTATTCCATGGCCGGCAAGACGGGGACATCGCAGGTGAGGAGAATCACGCTGGCGCAGCGCGATGCCGGGATCAAGAACGAAAGTCTGCCGTGGAAGTTCAGGCACCATGCGCTGTTTGTCGGCTATGGCCCGGTTGAGGCCCCCAAATACGTGACGGCGGTGATCGTGGAACACGGCGTGGGCGGCGCCAAGGCGGCGGCGCCCATCGCGCGCGATATTTTACTGGCGGTGCAAAAACGCGATCCGCGCAAAATCCGCACTGTGGATGATACAGGGGAGAAAAAAACACCATGAGCACCGGCCGGGGAATCGGACAGGACTACCTGTCGCTGCGGGAGAAGATAACCCTCATCAGCTGGCCTTTCCTGCTGCTGCTGGTCATGGTGGCCGGCGTCGGTTTTGTCTCCCTTTACTCCGCCGCCGGCGGCAGCGCCGACCCTTGGGCAGGGAAGCAGGCGGCGCGTTTCGTTTTAGGCCTCTGCGGCCTGATCGTCGTGGCGCTGGTGGATATACGCATCTGGCTGCGGCTGGCTTACCCCATTTATGCGCTGTGCATTCTTCTGCTGGTCTATGTCGATATCCGCGGGCATATCGGCATGGGCGCGCAGCGCTGGATCAACCTGGGATTCTTGCAGTTGCAGCCCTCGGAAGTCATGAAGATCGCCACGATATTGGCGCTGGCGCGGTTTTTCCACGGCAGCACGGGGGAAGACGTGCGGCATCCGCTGTTTTTGATTTCCCCCCTGGGGATTGTCCTGCTGCCGGTCGGTTTTGTCCTGCTGCAGCCGGATCTGGGCACGGCGATGACTATTCTCATGGGGGCGGCGGCGATGTTCTTTCTCGCCGGGGTCAGTTACTGGGTTTTCGGCGCAGTGATTGCCGGCGGCCTGCTCATGCTGCCGATTGCCTGGCATTTTATGCACGACTACCAGAAAAGGCGGGTGCTGGTTTTTCTCGATCCCGAAAGCGACCCGCTCGGCGCCGGCTATCACATCGCCCAGTCTAAAATCGCGCTCGGCTCGGGCGGCATCACCGGCAAGGGGTTTTTGCACGGCAGCCAGAGCCATTTGAATTTCCTTCCGGAAAAGCAGACGGATTTTATCTTCACGCTGTTTACCGAAGAATGGGGGCTGATCGGGGGGATTTCCCTGATGGCCCTGTTCGCGATGATTATCGCTTATGGGTATTTTATCGCGCTGAACTGCCAGAATCAGTTTGCGCGGCTTTTGTCGATGGGGATTGTGGTTAACTTTTTCATCTATATTTTTATCAATATGGGTATGGTCATGGGGCTGCTTCCTGTGGTAGGTGTTCCCCTGCCGATGATTTCATATGGGGGAACTGCGATGCTTTCAGTCCTGTTCGGGTTTGGCCTTTTGATGTCCGCGCATGTGCACCGCGACGTGAAGTTCACGCGCCGCGGCCTGGATATGGCTTGAGGAAGGACCCGATGAAGAAACCTGCCGGAAAAACAAAAACCAAAATCCTGGCGGCCAACGAGCCCTCCCCCTTTAAGGTCATCAACCCGACGGGCAGCGGTTCAGGCCTGATTATTTGCGATCATTCCAGCAAACGGGTGCCGCGCGCCCTGAAGGGAATGGCCATTAAAAAATCCGATCTGGACCGGCATATCGGCTGGGACATCGGCACGGAAGATATCGGCAGACACCTGAGCAAGGTGCTGGACATGCCGATGGTGCTGGCGGGCTATTCGCGGCTGGTCGTCGATCTGAACCGCGCCCCCGACCACGCCGAATGCATGGTGGAGGAGAGCGACCACACTAAAATCCCCGCCAATGCCGGCCTGTCAAAAAAACTCAAGGAGCAGCGCCTGAAAGAAATTTTCTGGCCTTATCATAATCAGATCACCAAGCAGGTGGACCGTTTTGTTAAAAAGCGGCAAACCCCGCTGCTGCTGGCGATTCACAGTTTTACGCCCGAGATGAATAACGCGAAGCGTCCCTGGCATATCGCGGTGCTGTGGAACAAGCAGGAGAAAATCGCCAAAAAACTGATTACCGCCATCCGGAAAAACAATCCCGGGCTGCTGGTCGGGGAAAACGAGCCCTATACCCTGAAAAACGAAAGGTTCAAGGGCTCCACCATCTGGCGCCATGCCGAGCAGCGGGATCTTCCTTATGTGTTTGTCGAATTCCGGCAGGATCTGGTGGATACGAAAGAAAAAGCTGTTCAGTGGGCGGAGATGTTTATCCAGGCGCTGCAACCGGTTTTTGAAAGCCTGGCGGCCAAACCGGCACGCTGTAAAAAGTAGCCATAATATCGACGGTCCGCGGCGGCGGCATGTTTTCAAAAAACCTGATTGTGCTTGGGTTTTTCAGGGGCGGTGATATATAATTAAGGCATGCTCTATATTGCGTTTCACGCCTTTTTCAACAGGATGGGAAGCCTATGAAATTTACCATTGAACGTGCGGATCTGCTGCGGTCACTCAACCACGTGCATAGCGTGGTCGAGCGCCGGAACACCATCCCGATCCTGGCCAACGTCCTGCTCCGCGCCGAAAAAGACTCGCTGTCGCTGACCACGACGGACATGGACCTCGAGATCGTGGAATCGGTGGCGGCCAAAACCTCCGCCCCCGGCGCCACGACGGTGCCCGCCCATACTTTTTACGACATCGTGCGCAAGCTGGGGGATGCCGCAAGCATCGAAATCTCCAGCGCGGCGGGCGACACCACCCTGCAGATAAAGTCCGGACGCTCCACCTTCCGCCTCGGCTGCCTATCGACGGAAGACTTCCCCAAGATGGGATCGTCCGAAAAATTCGCCTATAATTTCTCCATTCCGGCGGCGGACCTGCGCATGCTGATCGACCGCACGCGCTTTGCGATCTCGAACGAGGAGACCCGCTATTACCTGAACGGCATCTACCTGCATGCGACGGAAAACGAGGTGATGCCGGTGCTGCGCGCGGTGGCGACGGACGGCCACCGCCTGGCGCGTTTTGAAATGCCCCTGCCGGAAGGCGCCAAGGACATGCCGGGCGTGATTATCCCGCGCAAGGCGATCAACGAGATCCGCAAGCTGATCGACGAGGCCGGGGATACCATCAGCATTGGCCTTTCGGACAGCAAGCTGAAGTTCTCCTTCGATCATATCACCCTGACGACCAAGCTGATCGACGGCACCTTCCCCGACTATGACCGCGTCATTCCCAAGAACAACGACAAGGTGCTGGAGGTCAATCCGGAGGTTTTCGCCAGCGCGGTCGACCGCGTTTCGACGATTTCCGTCGAAAAATCCCGCGCCATCAAGCTGATGCTGGGCGGCAAGACCATGACCCTCTCGGCAAGCTCCCCTGACAGCGGCAGCGCTTCGGAGGAAATCGAGATCCATTTTAATGCCGGGCCCATGGAAATCGGCTTTAATTCCGCCTACCTGATGGATGTGGCCAAGCAGATCAACGGCGAGAGCTGCCGCATCTGCCTGCTGGATTCGGCCTCGCCGACCATCATCAAGGATGTGGATGACGCCTCCTCCTTGTATGTCCTGATGCCGATGCGCGTATAGCGCAAACGGGCGCGGCACGATGAAAAACAGTCACGCGTTAGGAACGGCCTGCTTGACTCTCCTCCTGTTATTGACGGGAGCGCAGGCGGGTACGGCGCAAATGAACGGCGCGGGCTTTCCCGTGCCGGTCAAGGCCGGCGCCGTTGAGGTGCGGGATTTCGCCGTGACGATCGACGCCGTGGGAACGCTGGCGGCGAGCGAAGCGGCCGAGATCCGCGCGGAAATCGCCGGCGCGGTCAAAGCCATCAATTTTTCCGAAGGCCAGCCGGCCAAAAAAGGCGACAGCCTGATTAATATCGATGACGGCCTGATCGCCGCCGAGCTGATGAAGGCGGAGGCGGTTTATAACGTCCGCAAGACGGTTTTCGCCCGCAGCGACAAGCTGAAAACATCCGGTTACGTCTCCAGCCAGGATTGGGAGCAAAGCAGCGGCAGCCTGCAGGAGGCGGCGGCGGACATCAAATCGGCGCAAATCCGCCTTGAAAAGGCGAAGGTGCTGGCGCCGTTTGACGGCGTGGCGGGGCTGCGCAGCTTCAGCGTCGGCGACTATGTGCAGGTCGGCCAGATCCTGACGACGCTGGACAAAATCGATCCGGTGAAGATTTCTTTTTCGATTCCTGAAAAAAATTACGCCGACATCAAGCAGGCGCAAAAGATTTCCTTTTCCGTCGATGCCTGGCCGGGAGAGGTTTTCAGCGGGGAAATTTATGCCGTTTCGCCGCGCATCGACCAGAACACCCATAATTTTGACGTCAAGGCCGCCATCCCCAATGCCGACGGTCGCCTGCGCCCCGGCATGTTTGCGCGGGTCGGTATTGTGACTTCCCTGCACAAAGGGGCGCTGGTAATCCCCGAACAGGCGGTGATCCCGCAAGGGGAGGAGAACTTCGTTTTTGTGGTGCGCGGCGACAAGGCGGTCTTCCAGAAGGTGGGCATCGGCCTGCGCCAGCCGGGGATCGTTGAAATCACCAGCGGGCTGGCGGCGGACGAGCCGGTGGTCACGGCCGGGATCATGAAGCTGCAGGACGGCGCCGCCGTGAAAGTCCTGCCGCCGTGACCCTGCCGGAATTTTGCATCCAGCGGCCGGTTTTCGCGGCGGTCATGAACATCTTCCTGATCCTGCTGGGGGTGGTCGGTTACCAGCACCTGTCGATCCGCGAATACCCCAACATCGATGAGCCGGTGATTACGGTGCAGACCAGCTATCTGGGCGCCAGCGCCGAAATCATCGAAAGCCAGGTGAGTAAGCCGCTGGAGGATTCCCTTTCCGGGATCGAGGGGATCGAGGTCATGTCCTCCGTCAGCCGCGCCGAGCAAAGCCAGATCACGGTCCGTTTTAAATTGACGCGCAACCCCGACGACGCGGCCAGCGACGTGCGCGACCGGGTCAGCCGCGTGCGCGGCCAGCTGCCGAAGGAGGTGGAGGAGCCGGCCATCGCCAAGGTCGAGGCCGATGCCCAGCCGATCCTTTACCTGGCTTTTAACAGCGACCGCCATTCCGCGATGGAGATCACCGATTTCGCCGACCGCTACGTGAAAGACCGGGTGCAGAACATCCCCGGCGTCGCCAATGCGATGATTCTCGGCGAACGGCGGCAGGCGATGCGCATCTGGCTGGACCCGCAGCGGCTGGGCGCTTATCAGCTGACGCCGCAGGATGTGGAGGATGCCCTGCGCCGGCAGAACGTCGAAATCCCGGCGGGGCGCATCGAAAGCCGGCAGCGGGAATTTACGGTGCTGTCGGAGACGGACCTCAAAACGCCGGAGCAGTTTGATAATATCATCCTCAGGAAAAACGGCACGAATTTCATCCGCCTGAAGGACATCGGCCATGCGGAAGTGGCCCCGGCGGATGAACGGCGGGTGGTGCGCTTCAACGGGAAAAACGCGGTGGCGCTGGGGGTGGTCAAGCAATCGACGGCGAACCCGCTGGAGGTGTCGAAGGGGCTTTATGCCGCCCTGCCGCAGATCGCCAAGTCCCTGCCGGAAGGGATGGAGCTGAAGGTCGCCTATGATTCCTCGGTCTTCATCGACAAATCGATCAAGGCCGTCTATGCCACTATCGGCGAGGCGGTGGCGCTGGTGATGCTGGTGATCTTTTTCTTCCTGCGCAGCGCGCGCTCCACGCTGATTCCGCTGCTGACGATCCCGATCTCGCTGATCGGCACGTTCATGGTCATGTATATGCTGGACTACAGCCTGAACACCCTGACCCTGCTGGCGCTGGTGCTGGCGATCGGCCTGGTTGTCGATGACGCGATCGTGGTGCTGGAAAATATTTACCGCCACATCGAGGAGGGGGTGGTGCCGCGGGCGGCGGCGCTGCAGGGCAGCAAGGAGATTGCTTTTGCCGTCATCGCCATGACCATCACGCTGGCGGCGGTATTCGCGCCGATTGCCTTCAGCACCGGCAAGACCGGCCGGCTGTTCGTGGAATTCGCCATGACATTGGCGGGGGCGGTGCTGATTTCCGGCTTTATCGCCCTGACCCTGACCCCGATGCTGTGCGCGCGCATTTTGCGTCACGACAAGAAGCACGGCCTGTTTTTCAATGTCATTGAGGGGTTCCTGGGATTGCTGTCGCGGGGCTACCGTGCTGCCCTCGGCTTCGCGCTGCGGCACCGCTGGCTGGTCGTCGTCCTGGGGCTGGCCGTGGCGGCGGGCGGCGGCTACCTCTTTACCGTTTTGAAGGCCGAATTGGCGCCGCTGGAGGACCGCGGCACGATTGTCACCATCGCCAGCGGCCCGGAGGGGGCGACGATCGATTACATGTCCGAGTGGATGCAGAAGCTGGAGCCGGTTTTTGCGGCGGTGCCGGAGGTGGAGAAGTATTTCGTTGTCGCCGGCAACCCGATCGTCTCGCAGGGGATCGCTTTCGTGCGCCTCAAGCCGTGGGATGAACGGGTGCGCAAGCAGCAGGACATCACGCTGGAGCTGATGCCGAAAATTTTCATGGCGACGCCCGGCATCATGGCCTTCCCGGTCAATCCCCCCTCGCTCGGGGCCAGCCCGCGCAGCAAGCCGGTGGAAATGGTCCTGCAGTCGGGGCTGGATTACCGCGCGCTGGAGAGAATCGTTGACGGCTTTGTCAGGGAAACGGCGAAATATCCCGGCCTGATGAACGTCGAAACCGACCTCAAGCTCAACAAGCCGCAAATTTCCGTGTCGGTCGATCGCGACAAGGCGGCGGCGGTGGGGATGGATATCGACACCGTGGGACGCACGCTGGAAACCATGCTCGGCGGACGCAAGGTGACGCGCTACAAGGAGCAGGGCGAGCAGTATGACGTGATTGTCCAGACCAGCCAGGATCTGCGCGCCCGGCCGCAGGATCTCGCCGATATTTATGTGCGCAATATGGCGGGAGAGATGGTTCAGCTCTCGAATTTCGTTTCCCTCAGGGAAACCGTGGCGCCCCGCGAGCTCAATCACTTCAACCAGCTGCGCGCGGTCAAGCTGACGGCGATCCCGGCGCCCGGCTACACGCTGGGCGAAGTATTGTCCTATCTTCAGAAAGCGGCGCACGACACGTTGCCGGCGGCGGTGACGGTGGATTTCGACGGACAGTCCCGCGACTTCATCCAGTCCAGCGCCAGCATCTATTTCATCTTCCTGATGGCGCTGGCGTTTATTTACCTGGTGCTGTCCGCCCAGTTTGAAAGTTTTGCCGGCCCGTTCATTATCATGCTGTCGGTGCCTTTGTCGATGACCGGCGCGCTGGCGGCGCTGTATCTTTCCGGCGGCACGCTGAACATTTACAGCCAGGTCGGCCTGGTGACGCTGATCGGCCTGATTACCAAGCACGGCATCCTGATCGTGGAATTCGCCAACCGCCGGCGGGAGCAGGGGCAAAAGGCTCTGGAGGCGGTCCTGGCGGCGGCTGGCCTGCGTCTGCGCCCGATCCTGATGACGACCGGCGCGATGGTGCTGGGGGCGGTGCCCCTGGCTACGGCGAGCGGCGCCGGGGCGGAAAGCCGCCACCAGATCGGCTGGGTCATCATCGGCGGCATGCTGGTCGGGACGCTGTTCACGCTGTTTGTCGTGCCGGTTGTCTATAGCCTGGTTTTTTCATCGCAGGACAGGGCCGCCGCTGCAACGGAGGCATAAAAAAAGAGGGGCTCTTTTCAGAGCCCCTCTTTCGTTTTATTCACAGGATTAATCAAGGTTTCGGCGGTTGTTTGCGGGTCCCCAGTTTTTTGACGGGGGCAACAGCCTTTTGCTCGTTGTCGTTGGAAACAGCAGCGGTCGCTTTTTCCAGGCGCGGCTCGAAGACCGACAGGGAGTCGATGACGATCTTGACGCCGCCGTGCTCAGCGATGAAAGCGGCGATCTTTTCCTTGTTACCCATCAGCCACTTGCCGAACGGGTTGGCTACTTTTTCGCGGACGACCTTGCGCAGCGGACGCGCGCCCATCGAAGGGTTATAGCCTTCCTTGGCCAGCTGTTGCATCGCTTCGTCCGATACTGCCAGCGTTACGTCCTTCATGTTGGCGCCAGCCTGGCTGGTGAGGCGCTTGTTGATCTTGGACAGTTCGCGGACAGCCAGTTTGCTGACGACGGCCTGGTCGAGGGGCAGGAAGGTGATAAAGCCGCCCAGTTCCTCGATACGGTTGATCATTTCGGGACGGAACGGGCCGCCATTGGCGATGCTTCTGGCCTTGGCATAGATACGGCTGAGCTCCTCTTCCGTTTTTGCCGAGGAAGCGGCTGAAAGACTGCCGAAACCCATGTTGCCTTTTCCTTCCAGCAGGCTGGTGGCCTGGGCGGCGCCGGCGTTCGTCGTCATGACGACGATGACGTTGTTGAACAGCACGGTTTTGCCCTGGTTGTCGGTCATCTTGCCGTCGTTAAGGGCGGGCAGGAGGACGTTGTAAACATCCGGGTGCGCTTTCTCGATTTCGTCCAGCAGCAGGATGCTGTAGGGGCGCTTGCGGATTTTTTCGGTCAGAGCGGGTTCTGCCGAGTCAAAGCCGACGTAGCCGGGAGGGGCGCCGATCAGGCGGGCGACCGAGTGCTTTTCGGCATACTCGGACATGTCGAGCTTAATCAGGGCGTCTTCCGTGCCGAACAGGTAGCGGGCCAGCGCCTTGCAGGTTTCGGTCTTGCCGGTGCCGGTCGGGCCTTGCAGGACGAAGCAGCCCCAGGGCTGGTTCTCGTCGGTCAGGCCGGAGCGCGAGCCGATCAGGCCGTCAACGATGCGCGACAGGCCGGGCTGGCCGAGGACTTCCTTGGGCAGTTCGGTTTCCAGTTTCAGGAAACGCTCATTGTCGCTTTGGTTCAGGAAATCCACGGGCAGGTTCGACATTTGCGCGACGGCGGAGATGATGTCGGTTTTGTTGATCGCCTTGCGGTGGTCGAATTCCGCGCCGGCCGCAGCCATGTAGAGGACCTTTTCGGCCTTGCTGGGCTGCGATTCCTGCGGCGCATAGCGGTTGGACATCGTCACGATGTAGCGGATGTCCTCGTCCGACAGGTCTTCGGTCAGGTTGTTGTGCTCTTTCGCCAGCGGCCAGAGCCTTTTCATGATGGCGACAGTGTTCTCTTCGTTGGGGGCGTCGAGGCGCAGTTTTTCGAAACGGCGACCGAGGGCGCCGTCTTTTTCGATGTACTTCTTGTATTCCTCGTCGGTGGTGGTGCCCATCACCGAAATGCCGCGCGCGGTCAGGAACGGCTTCATCATGTTCCCGGCGTCACCGCCGCCTTCAGCCTTGCCGGCGGTGAGCTGCGAGTGGATTTCGTCGATCGCCATGATCACCTTGCGGCCCTTGAGGATGCCTTCACGCTCCTGCAGGCCGTCGATCAGCGGTTTCAGTTTTTCCTCGAACTGGCCGCGGAACTTGGCGCCGGCATTCATCGCCTGCAAATCCAGCTCCAGCACGCGGGCGCCGACCAGGCTTTCCGGCAGGTTCTTGTTATCCGCCAGATGCTGCGCAATGGCGGCGAACATGGCTGATTTGCCCACGCCGGCGTCGCCGGTGAAGCACAGGCTGGATTGTTTGCGGCGGGTCAGGACTTTCAGGGCCTGATCGGTCTCTTGCTCGCGCCCGATAACGGGATCAAGCCTGCCGTCGGCGGCCAGCTCGGTCAGGTCCTTGCAATACTGGCGGATGATCGCCTCGATCGTGGCGTCGCTGACTTTGTAATTGGTCGGCCTGGTCGATGTGGTCGCTTTATTGAAATCATTTGAGGGACGATTCATTGTGGGTGACTTCCATTCTTTTTTGGGTTCGTTGTGAGAAGGTTCAGCGGTGGCGGCCGGGCCGGATTTTTCGGCGTTTTCGCGGGCAATGAAGGCCTTGCCGTTATGGTGGGGCGGGAAAGGCTGGGCCTTGATGGCCGAAGAGGTTACCTGGGGCTTGCCGTTCTCGTCGATTGTCTCGCCCAGTTCCCCCGGTTCCAGCGACACCGAGAAAGAAGTCGGGAAAGTCTCGTCAAAATCCATCTCCTTGAGGGCTTCGATGGATTCCTTGGTCAGCTTGTAGGTCAGGGAGATATCTCCGTTTGCGTCGCGGGAGAACACCACCTGATAGTCCACGCTGGTCTGGAAGATGCTGTTCGGTTTTGCCGCGCCGTTGGTGGAAATCTGGTAGGCGGTGGTGGAAACGATGGCGCCGCCGTTGGCGAAAGAAAACTTAACTTCGTCATCGAGCGCGAAAATCACTTCATTCGGGTTAAAATGGCTGTGGCGCGGATCTTCCGCGAAGACCTGAACCGCCGTTGGCCGACCATTCGTCCAGCGGACGGAATATTGCCTGGAATTGTAGGTATCCACCAGGAACCTATCTCCGTGGTAGCCATTTTCGTTCGACATAGGGGGTCTCCTTGAAGTGTGGGTTGGACGTCGTTTTTTTGTGCTTTTATTGTTTACGTAAGGTACGTGTTCGGCAAATATTAATCAAGATAAAATTGTGTGGAAGATGTTTTTATGGACATAAAATAATGTTTAATTACAACACAAAGCAATAATATTATAAAAACAAGACGCTGTTGTTAAGTTTCTTTCCGTAATACACAAAACATCTCATTCGAAATCGCGCTTTTTTATCCCCCGGAGTCGATTCTCGGAAGTGTGGCGGTGATGGACGCAGGAAGAGCGGATCCTGTTGCGTTGTTTTGTGAAATAACTGAACAGCGTGGACTTGATATTCCGGCGTAAAAAATGGCGCTTATGCAAAAAATCTAAACAATGTTATAATTTAGGATATGGCTTATTTTTAAAATCTCTTTCATCTATGATGTGGGCTTCACGGAAAAACGCAGGCAAGGGGAAAAGTTTGAAAACAGCGGCTCGGAAAATTCTGCAGTTCCTGCTGATGGCCGGATTGCTTCTGACGGCGGCAGTTTCCTTTGCGCAAAAAACGGAGCGCCACACCATCCTGCAAAAAATGGAAGCGGATGGCGCCAAGGTTGGTTTTTTAGGCCATGCTTATGGCATGGACGGCTGGATCGTGGCCGATCCCGAGGGCGGCATGTCGTACGTATATACGACAGCGGAAGGGGGCCTGATGTCGGGAATGCTTTTTGCGCCCGACGGCTCGCTGGAGACGATGAAACAGATCAAGGATTATAATGGCCGGATGTCGTCCGGCACGCAGGCGGCGATGGCCGGCGCAGAGAAGTCCGCGCAGAAATCCGAAAAATTATACGCGGAAGTTGAAAGGGCGGGTTGGGTCGCTTTGGGCGAAAGCGCCGCGCCCTACCTGTACGTTTTTATCAATGTCGGCTGCGACCATTGCCAGGAATTCTGGAAGGGCCTGGAGGCCAGCGTCAAGGCCGGCAGCCTGCAGGTCCGCCTTGTGCCTTACGGTGCGCTGGAGTTAAATCGTGACGGCGCGGCGGCTTTGCTGTCGGCGGAGCATCCGGAGGAGGCCTGGCGAGCCTACGTCGGCGGCGACAAGGCGGCGCTGGGCAAGGACAAGATCAAGGACGGGGCTTATTTGAAGGTCGATGAGAATACGGCGCTCACCAAAAACTGGAAACTGCCGGGGCCGCCGTTTACGCTCTACCGCCGTCCGGCGGACGGCGTGGTGACGGCGATTGCCGGGCAGCCCGAGAATACAATGCTGCTCTTGGCCGAGATGTTGAAATGAGGAGGGTAGGGCCGTGATTACACCGCAAATGCTGGCAATCTGTATTTTTACGGCGGCGCAGACCTACGCGGTGCCGCCCTCCGTGATTCTGGGCATCCTGAATGTGGAGGGGGGGAAGATCGGCCAGGCCATCGTGAATACCAATAATACCTATGACCTGGGGCCGATGCAGATCAATACCATCTGGATTCCCGAATTGTCCCGTTTTTGGGGGGTCCGGCAGCGTGAGGCGATGCGCCTGGTGCGGGACGATGCCTGCATCAATATCGGCGTCGGCGCCTGGATTTTACGTACCAAGATGAACCAGACCGGCAGCCTGGTGCAGGGGATCGCCCATTATCATTCCGCCACACCCCGGCTGGGCAATAAATACCGGCAAAAGGTGGTCAGTGCGATGGAGCGTTACCGGCTGGTGCGCCGGCCGCAGGATTTGGTGATCCCCGCCGCCCCGCCGCGTTCCCCGGGGTGATTTCTAAAATAAAGCAATAAAAGTGAAAAAACAGATGCTTACCTGTTTGCAAGTCCTTTAAAAAAAGCTAACATTCAGCTTCGAGGATCAGATGACGGACTTTAGGGCGGTGAAACATATTTTCATGAACAGAAAATCATTCATTTTACCTGCGGCATTGCTTCTGTGCATGCTGACGGCCTGTACGCGCTATAAAACGGATCAGCAATTACTCGCGGAGCCGGATCCGGTGGCCTTGCGCCTGGCGATGGCGGCGGATCACGCCACCGCCGCGCTGCAAACCCTGGCCTCCATCGAGCAGGCGAAAAATCCGGGCGCATCGGTGCAGGCGGCGCCCAATGCGCCGCAGGAGCTGCGGCGGGTCATGTCGGTAAACTGGGTGGGGCCGATCGAGCCGCTGGCGCAGTCGCTGGCGGACCGCGCCGGCTATAAGCTGCAGGTGAACGGGGTCAAGCCGCCGGCGCCTGTGGTTGTGTCGGTGCAGGCGCGTGAAAAATCAGTGGTGGAAATATTGCGCGATCTCGGCCTGCAGGCCGGACGGCGCGCGGATATTGTGGTGGATACGGAACGCCAGATTGTGGAGTTGAATTATGCGCCCGCATCCGGTGGTTAACCGCAGCATGACAAAAATAGGCATTTTGCTCATTGGTTTTTTCCTTTTATTGCCGGTTTCAGCCGCTATGGCGGCAGTGGGAGATGACGAGGCAGCGACATTGCCGGTCGCGCCTCCGGGAGAGCAGTCTTTTGACAAGAACGCCTTTTTGCAGGGGATGCAGGCGGCGCTGAGCGCGTCGGGCGTGACCGGCCTTCCCCCCGGCGCCGAGCCCGTCGATGCCAAATCGAAGGAGCCGAATTTAGGCAGCGCGACCGACACGAGCAGCGCGCAATATAAAGTCAACCAGCTGGCCAAAAAGGCTATCCAGCAGCGCGAGGGCGGCGCGCCGACCGTCCAGGGTGACGCGGTTAACGCCGCCGTGCCGCCGCCCCTTGAAATC
>JAIOQI010000022.1 GCA_021413445.1 Alphaproteobacteria bacterium
CGCAGCATCCATCACCTTGGGATCGCATCCGGGCGCCACATTCTGGTTGATGGCAAAAGCCGGATGAGCGATAAATAGAATGCAAGCTACTGATAAGTATAGAAAAAATAGTTTTTTAAACCCTTGGGTGACGCGATGAGACATAATAAAAACCCTAAAATTGCCTACATTCTCTTATTTTAACAAAGTTTAATGTAAATGTCTTGCATATTTGTCCCCGCATCTCTTAAGTTTCTATAATTAAACAAGGATTTGGATTTCGATGCGGATCACAAGCGGCATTCACCGGGGACGGAGTCTCACCTCGCCGAAGGGCAGCAGCACCCGCCCCACCAGCGACCGGGCGCGGGAATCCATCTTCAATATCCTCCGTCATGGCGGCTGGCATCAGGGCATTCTGGAAGACGCGACGGTGCTGGACGTTTTCGCCGGCACCGGGGCGCTGGGCCTCGAAGCCCTGTCGCAGGGAGCAAAACACGCCGTGTTTATCGAGCGCGACCGCGCCGCCGCCGCGCTGTGCCAGGACAACATCGACAAGCTGGGAGAAACCGCGCGCGCGCTGGTCCTGAAGTTCGATGCCGCCGCGCCAACGCCCCGCCCCGCTCATATCGAGCCTCGTTCGCTGGTTTTTCTCGACCCGCCCTATGGCAAAGGTCTGGGCGGGTCAGCCCTGGAAGCTTTGGCGGGCAAAGGCTGGCTGCAAGACGGCGCCACTTGCGTCATGGAAATGTCGAAAAAAGAACCGGAGACCGTTCCCGCCGGTTTCACGCTCATGAACGAACGCGCCTACGGCATCGCCAGAGTGATATTCCTGGTGAGAAACGCCCTATAAAAATTTCCGGGTGATTTCGACGGCTTCCTTCAGGCCGACGCGCTCCGCCGTGACGCCCTCGGGAAAAGCGCCGAGCAGCCGCGACGGCAGCGCGCCGTCCAGCATCACGAAAACGCCCCTGTCGTCGGCGCGGCGGATGAGGCGGCCATAGGCCTGCTTGAGCTTGAAGCGCGTCAGCATGTCGTCGTAGTTCTTGCCGAAAAAGCCGCGCCGCGCCTTGTGCAGGATGGTCGGCTTCGGCCACGGCACGCGGTCATAGACGACCAGCCGCAGCGAGCGCCCCGGCACGTCGATGCCGTCGCGCGTCGCGTCGGTGCCGAGCAGGCAGGCGTTTTCCTCCTCGCGGAAAATATCGATCAGGGTTGAAATATCAAGTTGATCGACATGCTGGGCGTAAAGGTGGAGGCCGTTGTTCTCCAGCGGCGGCAGCAGCTTTTCATGCACCGCCTTCAGCCTTTGCACCGAGGTGAAAATGCCCAGCGCCCCGCCGCCGGAGGCCAGGAACAATTCGCGGTAAGCAGCCGCCACCTCGCCCGGCTCGTCCTTCTTGACGTCGCCGACGATCAGCACGCGGGTGTGGTTTTTGTAATCGAAGGGGGAGGACACGTGGAAGAGTTTCGGCTCCGACAAATGCTTGACCCCCGTCCGCGTCAGCGCGCTGCGCCAGCCTTCCGGGTCTTCTTCCGAAGCGTCGCGCAGGGTCGCCGAGGTGACCACCACCCCGTGGGCGTGCGGCAGCAGCTGGCTGGAAAAAATTTTGGCGGGAACGACGTAGTGGCGGTAAAAGCCGACGTCATGCTCGTGGCCGTCTAGCCTGGTGATTTCCAGCCAATCGACGCATTCGTCGGGCGCCTTGGTTTTCAGGGATTCCAGCATGTCGATCCAGACGCCGACCAACCCCTTGGCGCGCAGGTTCAGGCTGCTGATGATAAAGTGGATGCGCTCCCGCGTCTCGCTGTCGAGGCTATCCGCTTCGTCCGCCAGCATGTTTTGCAAATGCCGGACCAGCGACTCCATCGGGCGCTTCATGTCCTTGAGGCGGAGTTGCAGCGCGTAGGAAGCCTCGAACAATCCGGGAACCGGCGGCTGCACCTCGGTTTCCAGCGAATAAAAACCGTTGCCCTCCTTGTTGCGAGCCTGCACCTGCTGGCGGCAGAGCAGCAGGAAGGATTCAACCACGCCCTTCGGGTTGCCGTCATGAAGGCGCTGACGCCACGACGGGCCGGGCAGGCCGCGGGCGGCCTCGATCAGGTCTTCCAAATCCTTGATCGCCGCGTCATTGCCCGCCAGCATGTCCTCGATGCGGCGCTTGATGCCGCGCGCGCGGCTGCGCTGGCCGCTTTCGATGCCCAGCAGCCAGCGGCGCAAATCCGCGGTTTCGGCGCCGTTGAGGTGAAAGTCGAAAGCATTGTCCGCCGCCTCGAACAGGTGATGCCCCTCGTCAAAAATATAATGGCCGGGCAGCGCGTTGTCCTTGCCGTTCACGGCGACCTGGTGCATCACCAGCGCGTGGTTGGCGATCACGATGTCGGCGCGTTTGGCCTTGCGCACGCTTTTTTCGATGAAGCATTTGTGAAAATGCGGGCAGGCGGAATAGACGCACTCGCCGCGCCGGTCGGCAAAACTATAGACCTTGCCCCGTCCCAGCAGGCCGGTCAGCCAGCCGGGGAAATCCTTGCCGGCGAGGTCGCCGTCTTCCGTCACCGCCGCCCAGCGCAGCATCAGCCCCAGCGCGGCGGCGTTCAGGTCGTTCGCCAGGATGGTCGAGCCCTGCGCGGCGTCCTCGAGGTTGAGCAGGCACAAATAATTCTCGCGCCCCTTGCGCGTCACCACCTTGCGGCTTTTGGTCACCGGGTCGTCATAGAGGCGGTCCAGCTCGCTATCGACCTGGCGCTGCAAATTGCGGGTGAAAGTCGAGACCCAGACCGGCCCGCCGTTTTTCTCCGCCCAGACGGTCGCCGGCGCCAGATAACCCAGCGTCTTGCCGACGCCGGTGCCCGCTTCCGCCAGCACGGCGTGCGGCGCGTCGGCCTCGTCGCGCGGCGCAAAAGCTTCGGCCAGCGCCGCCGCATATTGATGCTGCTCGGGGCGGTCTTCCTTGTGCAGCTTGTACAAAAGTTTATGCAGGCGCTCGGAAGCCTCTTCCGTGCTGACGCCGTAATGGCTGGGCGGCGCTTCCGGCGCGTGGATCGACCATTCCGGCAATTTGTCCCAGATGCGCGTGGCGGCCCTGATCTCGGCTTGTGAAGGCGGCGTCTCGCGGCGGTTGAGGGCAGAGAGGATAGTCGGCGTCCACGGCCAGCCGCCCTGTTCAAGATTGACGGTGCCGACCAGACCCATCATGGCGGCGAGAGCGGCGGGATCGCTTTTCTCCTCGCGCCCGGCGGCCGTCAGATCGACCAGCAGGTGGCGGATGCAGTCGCGCAAGGCAAGGCACTGGTCTTCGGGCGTCGCCGGCTCCAAAAGGTTAAGGGCGCGGGCAAGGCCGCGCGGCGTCGGCACGGAGAATTTCCCGGGATGGATGAAGGCGAACAGCTCCAGCACGTCATAGGCATGGAAGCGCTTCATATGCAGGTGCGCCGCCAGCCGCGGCCCGTTGCAGACAATCGGCATATGCTGCTGGACCAGCAGCCGCGCCTCCGGCTGTTCCATTTCTTTCAGTTCGCCGTCCAGCGTCAGGCAGAACAGGCGGTGCCCGTCCATGACCAGCACGGGCGCCTGGGGGATGAGAAGGCGCTTGTTGGGCGCCGGTTCTTTGCGAGCCTGAAGGGTCATGATCCGTTTTTTATAGCAGTTTTCGCTGGAATTTCATAAGCATCTCTATTCTCTTGCAAGCGCCTGATTTATCTGGCAAATATTTAGCGAAGCCGTTTGAAGGATGAACATCATGACAAAGAACAAAGCTGAAGCCGCCGCCCCCGTGATCGCCGACAGCAATGCGCTGATCGAGGCGAAGATCGAGAACCTGAAGCAGTTGCAGGCGCGGGGCGTCAACGCCTACCCCTACAAGTTCGACGTCACCCATCATGCCGGCGCGCTGCAGAAGAAATATGCCGAACTGGCGATTGGCGTGACGACCGAAGATGTGGTCTCCATCGCCGGGCGCGTGATGTCGAACCGCAACAGCGGTATGTTCATCGACCTGAAGGATGAGACGGGCAAAATCCAGATCTTCAGCCACAAAGACCACCTCCCGCCGGAAGAACTAGAGAAAATGTCCTATTACGACCTCGGCGACATCATCGGCGTGACGGGGATCGTCCGCCGCACGCCCAGGGGCGAGCTGACCGTCAACACCACCAAGGTCGAAATGCTGAGCAAATCGATCCGCCCGCTGCCGGAGAAATACCACGGCATCCACGACGTCGAGCTCAAGTACCGCAAGCGCTATCTCGACCTCATCATGAACGACGAAAGCCGCGAGACCTTCCGCCGGCGCAGCCAGATCATCTCCTTCATCCGCAAGTTCTTAGGGGAGGAAGGGTTCATGGAAGTCGAAACGCCGATGCTGCACGTCATTCCCGGCGGCACCACGGCCAAGCCGTTCCTGACCCACCACAATGCGCTCGACATGCCGCTTTACATGCGCATCGCGCCGGAGCTTTACCTCAAGCGCCTCGTCGTCGGCGGGTTCGAGAAGGTCTTCGAGATCGGGCGGAACTTCCGCAACGAGGGCATTTCCATCAAGCACAACCCCGAATTCACGGCGCTGGAGATTTATCAGGCTTACACCGACTATGTCGGCATGATGGGCCTTTTCGAGCGCATCGTCGAAGGCGCGGTCAAGGCGGCGCACAACGGCGAAACCAAGGTCAAATACGGCGCGCACGAGATCGATTTCAAGGCGCCGTGGCCGCGCAAATCGATGGCGCAGCTGGTGAAGGAAAAGACCGGCATCGACTTCATGGCCCTCACCGACTTGAGCGCCGCCGCGCTCGCCGCTGAAAAGTCCGGCGTCCCGGTCAGGCCCGGCTCCAGCTGGGGGGAAATCGTCGAGGCGGTCTTCGCCGACAAGGTGGAAGGCACGCTGATCCAGCCCATCCATGTCACCGACATCCCCAAGGACGTCATGCCGCTGGCCAAGACGCACCCCGAAAACGCCCTGCTGACGGAAAGCTTTGAAGTCTATATCAACGGCTGGGAGATCGGGCCCTCCTTCTCGGAGCTCAACGACCCCTTCGACCAGCGCGCCCGCTTCCAGAATCAGCTCGAAGCGCGGGAAAAGGGCAACGACGAGGCGATGATGCTCGACGAGGATTTCATCGAGGCGCTGGAATACGGCCTGCCCCCCACCGGCGGCCTCGGCATCGGCATCGACCGGCTGGTGATGCTGCTGACCAATTCGCAGAGCATCCGCGACGTGATCGCCTTCCCGACCCTGCGCCTGCACAAATAAGCGCGGAATCTTACGGAAAGCGCGTATTGACTCGCCCGGAGAAGTGACGCTATAGGTTAACGATATTTCATATGAAACGGGCCGTGCATGTTTTTCTTCCGGAAACCCAAAGGCTGGGATGATTTACCCGAGGCGGCGCAGGCCTGGGCGAAGCGCCTGAAAAAAGAGAATCTTTCCGCGCAGCTGAAAACCTGCGTCGAGGCCAACCACGACAAATGCATCCGCTTCCTCATCGAGAACGGGCATCGTTATGGCCTCACGGCGGACGATGTGAAAATAGCCCTGCTGACCGCCGTCCGCCACAACTCCATCGCTTCGCTCAAAACGATCCTCGACATCGGCAACAAGGAAAATTACCTGGACAGAACTGAAGGGTATTCGACCGGCTGGAGATCAAGGGACTCCCTGCTGCTGGACGCGCTTGAAACGGCGGCGGAGGTCAAGTCGGAAGACGCGTGGGACGCCCTTGTGGCGTGGAACGCCACGCTTGACAGCGGTCACCGCCTGCGCCTGCGCGACAGCCAGATCGTCAGGTTTGCCGTCAAGCAGAAATTCAGCGCCGCGCTGGGCGAGATGCTCGACGGGACGAACAAGAACGCCCCGGCCGTGTTTGCCGACGCGCTGAGCATCGCCTCGGAGACGTCGGCCGAACACGTAAAATTCGTGCTGCAGTTTTTCGACCCCTCCCCCGAAACGCATAAAACGCTGAACCAGGCCCTGGCGCGGGCGGCGGCGGAAGGCGCGAAGGAGCGGGTCAACCTTCTGCTCGCCAAAGGCGCGGACGTCAACCACGGCAATGGCGAAACCCTGTGGCTGGCGGTGCATAACAACCGCTTTGAAATGATCGACCACCTGCTGTCCAAAGGCGCCGACATGGCGGCCTACGGGGATGCCCTGCTGATGAAGCTGCGGGAAAAAAATCCGCAGTCGCCGGTGATGGATTACCTGGACCGCGTCCATCAGAAGGCCCTGGCGCAAAAAGAAAAACGCCGGCTGGAACAGGAGCGCTTTTCCCTCGCCGGGCCGGAGACGCTGGCGGAAACCCTGCCCCTGCCGTCCGGCGGGACGCTGACCCTGCTGTTCAATTTCGCGACCCGGCAGCAGATCATCGTGGTGCAGGAAAACCCCGCCGCGAAACAGAAGTCCTCGTTTCAGGTGATTAATTTTTCCGACATCGAGAATTACGAGGCCATCGACCGCGCCGGCAAAAAACTGATCGAGCTGGGCGGCGACGCCAAGGCGGTGGAGACCTGCTCCCGGATCAGGAAAAACACCTTCCCGCGCAACGGGAATCCTTAAAGCCGCTTTCTGAAATTATTCATACAAAGCCGTCACCCCTGCGCAAGCAGGGGCCCAGTTGGTGTTTTATATATTATTTTAGGAATGAATAAGTTAAAGAAAAAGACCCAACTAGGTTCCTGCTTTCGCAGGAATGACAATGTTGTATAAAAACCCCGCCGCTCCTCAGTGGGTGCTGGGGTATTCCGGCGGATTTTTCTTGAGCGTATCGATCGTTTTCTGCTGTTCCGCGACGGTTCTTTTCAGCTCTTCTATCTGCTGCGCCTGCGCGTTGAACTTGTCGGAAAGCTCCTTCAGCACATCCGGCTTCGGCGCGTTCGGATCAAACACGCCCTGCTTGGCGTAGAAGTCGGCCATGATGTCGCGTTTGAGTTCCCGCTCGACAGCAGGGGTTTGATAATTTTTTGTTACAGTCCACCGATCGCCCCAGTTGTTCTTCCAATATTCGATGAACTGGCCATTCACGGCTTTCTGGATGCAATCAACCGCCTTTTCATCCTTCCCAAAAGCCTTCAGAAGCTTGACAAGGTTTGCGGCTGTGCCGGACCAGGCGGCGTGATTCAAATCGGTGTATTCCATGAGAGCCTTCCATATTTCATATTGATATGAAAAAATTTGTCGCAAAAAAAAATTAATCCGTCAAGCGGATTTGACGGATTAATTTGAGATTATTCATAAATAACTTAAATCAGTGGCCCCAGTACCCTTTGTCTTCTCTCAGGCTTATCTTGAGCGTTTCGATGGTTTTATCTTTTTCCACGACTTGCTTCTTCAGCTCTTCCACCTGGGCCGCCATGCGGTTATATTCCGCGGCCAGTTTGGACTCGGCGCTCTGGGGTGCGAAATCGCCGGTTTTGGCGCGGAACGCGGCCATGATCTTCTTTTTTTCATCAAGATCCTTGGCTGTGCCCTGATAAGTCGTTTGGTCGTTATTGCTCTCTCCGTCCAGACCATACTGGATGGCCAGCACGTTGTTTTTATCGTGGCCGTATTTGAACAGCATCTCTTTCAGCTCTTCCGCCGTGCCGTTAAAAGCGCAAAGGTTCATTTGATCGTAGTTCATGTGGCATCCCTTTCATTCTTAAACTTTCATCATTGTATTATAATTACAACGATTCTGTCAAATGTTTTTACCGTTTCCCTCTTTACCAAGGAGAACATTTCGTGTACAAAAATCTATTGTTTTTCGTAAAGGTAAGAGAATCAAGTGGTTCAACGGGTTAGCACAGTCACTTTTCAGGGCGTGGACGTTCAGGAGATCGACGTCCAGGTGCAAATCTCCCCCGGCCTGCCCGCCTTCAATGTCGTAGGCCTGGCGGATAAGGCGGTGGGCGAAAGCCGCGAGCGGGTGCGGGCGGCACTCCATGCGATCGGCCTGTCCCTGCCGGCCAAGCGCGTCACCGTCAACCTCGCCCCCGCCGACGTGGTGAAGGAGGGCAGCCATTTCGATCTGCCCATTGCATTGGGCGTGCTGGCGGCGATGGGGGTTTTTCCGGCGGAAGAACTGGCGCATTACCTTGTATTAGGCGAGCTGGCGCTGGACGGCAGCATCCGCGCCGTGGCCGGCGTGCTGCCCGCCGCCATTGCCGCTTCCGCCAGCAGTCGCGGCATCATTTGCCCGGCGGCCTGCGGCAGCGAAGCGGTCTGGGCGGGGGATCTGGAAGTATTGGCGCCGCAGAATCTGGTGGCGCTGCTCAACCACATGAAAGGCATGCAGGTGCTGACGCGGCCGCAGCCGGTGATGTCGGCGGAAAATCCGGCGCAGCTCGACCTCGCCGACGTCAAGGGGCAGGAAAGCGCCAAGCGCGCGCTCGAGATCGCGGCGGCGGGCGGGCATAATTTATTGATGATCGGCCCGCCGGGCTCCGGCAAGTCGATGCTGGCGGCGCGGCTGCCCGGCATCCTGCCGCCGCTGGAGCCTGCGGAAGCGCTGGAAGTCTCGATGATCCACTCGATTGCCGGCATGCTCGAGGGCGGCAAGCTGATCCGGCAGCGCCCGTTCCGCGACCCGCACCATTCGGCGTCCTTGCCGTCCATCATCGGCGGCGGGCACCGCGCCAAGCCCGGCGAAATCTCCCTTGCCCACCACGGCGTCCTGTTCCTCGACGAATTGCCGGAGTTTTCGCGGCAGACGCTGGAATCGATGCGCCAGCCGCTGGAGACGCGCTCGGTGCTGGTGTCACGTGTCAATTATCACGTGACCTTCCCGGCCAAGTTCCAGCTCGTCGCCGCCATGAACCCCTGCCGCTGCGGCCATGTCGATGACGCGGCGCGCGCCTGCGGGCGGGCGCCGAAATGCGTGCAGGATTACCAGTCGAAAATTTCCGGGCCGATCTTCGACCGCATCGACATTCATATCGAAGTGCCGGCGGTGAAGCCTGCCGACCTCGCCCTGCCGCCGCCGAAAGAATCCTCGGCGCATGTCGCTCTGCGCGTCGCGCGCGCGCGGGACCGGCAGCGAGCGCGCTTCCAGAAAATCGACGGCGCCGGACATCTCCTCACCAATGCCGATGCGGATGGAGATATATTGATGCAAATCGCGCCGCTCGACCCGGCGACGCAAAAACTCCTGGTCGAGGCGGCGGAAAAAATGCGCCTGTCCGCCCGCGGCTATCACCGGGTGCTGCGCGTGGCGCGGACGATCGCCGACCTGGCGGGGGCCGAATCCATCGACCGCACCCATGTCGTCGAAGCCCTTGGCTACCGCCGGATCCAGGCCGGGCTGTCGCTGGCGGCATAAACTTAATTAATTAATAGTTTCAATTACTTATCTGTTATTATAGCCATAATATTAAGATGGCGCGGCCAAGATATGATACAATTGGTCTTATAAGCTTTTTATCAGGCCTTTTGGGCCTGGTCGATGCTTCAGGGTGTGGGGAGATGCTGCATGGTGGAAAAACTACAGGCGGACTCGGAAAAGTCTCTGGAAGTGCACAAGGATGAAGTCATCAAGGCGCTGGCCGGTGAAACCGGTGGCGCGACATCTCCGGATGACAACCCCTTGGCAACCGAAGCGATGACCCATGCCGTCGGCGGCAGCGCTTTTGCCGTGGCGATGGCGGTGCGCGAGGACCTGTCAGCGACCAACAAAAACAACAGCAATAGTATGTTCGTCGGCGGCGGCCCCAAGGGCAACGCCAACAGCCTGTTCGTCGGCGGCGGCGGCAGCAAAGCCACGCACACCAGCGTTCCGCTGGTGCCGATAAGTAAAACAGCCAAAAACGACGCTATCGTTTCCCGCGCCGGGATAACGAGCATGTCCCTGACCGGTTCCTCTTCCACCGGCGGCAAGCCGACCCCGATCAAAAACGCCAACATCAGCGAAAAGACGGCCAAAACGCTGAGGATCGCGGAGCTGCAGCAGGAACTCAACGTCGTCAACCAGGAGATGGGGAAATCCCTTGATGAGGGATCCAAGCGCACGATGGAGGCGGCGAAAAAAGGCGATGACCGCGCTAAAAGGGCCATCGCGCGCAGTTCCAGAAACGCCGGCGCTCCGAAGACTCCGACGTCTCCCCCCATGCCTTCGGGGCAGAAGTCATCGTAACGGCAATCGTCAGTCCCGCGTCAGTCCTGTTTTCCTGATTTTCAGCTCTTCGGTCATTTTGGGATCGCCGCCCAGCTCGACGAATTTTTTTGCCGCGCGGTCGAGCGCCTCGTTTTCAATGTCGGAGAAGTTGATGACCTGCAGCGCCATGGATTCTTTTTTCGCCGTGGCGTCCTGCGCGATGACCGTCTGCTGGCGCAGCGCAAAATTGAACAGGATGGTCAGGGTGCCGCCGAAAGGCAGCGGCTTTTTTTCCGCCAGGGTGTCGCTGCCCGCCAGCGCAAAGTTCTTGTTTTCATCCGCTTTCGCGCCTTCTTCGATGTGGGCCCTCCGGTAGCGGCCATCGAAAAAGCTGTCGAGATACTGGGCCACCGCCAACTGGGGGTCGCTGCCGTTGAACAGGGCGGGGATCAGATCGCCGCCGTAAGCCCGGACATCCGCGCCCTTCTCCACCAGGAACCTGACCATCTCGAGCTGGCCGTTATTCGCGGCGGCCTTCAGGGCCCGTCCTTTGCCGTGATTGACATCGACGCCGGCGCCAAGCAGCATTTCCGCCATACTGATTTTGCCTTCGGCGGCAACTTTGCACAGAACGTCGGCCATAACAGTTGGCGCGCCGTGAAAACGGTCTTTCCACCACAAGACATTGTGCATCGCAACCGGTGATTTTTGGACCGCGGCCTTCATGGCTTTTTCAAAAAAAATCGTATCGTCAGGGCCGGCTTTTTTCCCGAGGATCTCGTTATAAGCCTCAGGGAAGCCGTGGTTCACGGCGATTTCCGCGATGTCTTCGGGGAGAGTTCTCAGGCGCGGCGGCAGCGCGTCATTGCCCGCCAGCACAATGTCCCAGCATTCTTTTGATTTCACTTCGGAAGCGGCGGTGAAGACCCCGAAACTCTGTTTCCAGGTATCGTAAAAGGCGGACTCTTTTTTTCCGACGCTTTCATAAATAAGTTTCAGCGCCCCGGTCGATTTATTCTTGATGGCAGTAATAATCACCGCCTGCGTGTAGCCGGCGTCCCATCCCCGGTACTCGTAAATAAGCTTGAGCGCCTCCGTCGAACGGTTTTGCACCGCCTCCGAAATCGCCTTCTTGAAATGACTGTTGTCAAGATTATAGGTATCATTGTTATCGAGAATATAACGAAGGCGGCTGACCTGGTTATTCCGGGCGCACTCCTCCAGCCTCGAAGAGATATATCCTTTTTTAAGGGTCTTGGCCCAGGCCTGATCCTCTTTGGATAATTCGGCCCAGCCTTTAGGTTTGCGAAAAAACATCATCTGACCGTCTCGTTGAAAAATACCATAATATTTATAGCGCGACTGTTGCCATAAGTCAATGAATGGTTTGTGTGTTTTTTCAATCACTTACAGTAAAGATTGAGAGGATTTAAGATTTCTAGCGGCCTTTTTGGGCAGGCCACGCGGTTCCGGCGACGGGCGGCGTGCCCATGACCTTGGCCTTGATCGCCTCATGCAGCGACGGCTGCAGGGACATGATGTCAAAGGCGTTCCTGACAAAATTCATCACCGCATCGTAATGCACGCGGCCGGGAGATTTCGTATCGGGATATTTTTTATCCACGGCCTTCTTGAAATCGCTGGCCAGCCCGGTGAAGCACCCGGCGGAAACGTAAGACTCCTGCCACCACTTGTCGCCCATGGAAACGACCAGCGAGGTGTGGCCCGAGACCGGATTGGCGGGGCTGACCGCCAGCTCTTTATAGACGATGGGCTGCTTCAGGTCGTCGCCCGCCGCCGCGCGCAACACCGCGACCAGCGCGGGCATGACCGGCTTCAGCTTATGATCGTGCTTCGCCAGCACCGGCAGGACATTGATTGTGGCGTCATAAACCCTACGATTCAGGTCTTTGTTATCGCCGGCGATTTGCAGCATGCCCTTGACCAGCTTTTCGGAAGCCTCCGGGCTGGCCTTGACCAGCGCCGGCAGGGCCTCAACCCCCTCGACGACAAAAGCGCATCTCAACGTCAATGTCGGGTCTTTCTTGACGGTGTCCAGCAGGCCGGCGAAAAAGTCGATGTGCGCCGCGCCGTTGCGCGCCACCTTCGGCAGCGCTCCTAAGCCCTTGACGACCAGGTACCGCTTCAACTCCGCGTCAGTTCCGATGAGAGGCAGAATTTCGTTTTGATAGTATTTCTCCATGACGCTCTTCGGCCAGAAAGAACGCGCCGCCAGCGTCCTCAAGGACTTGCGGATGTCGTGGTGCTTTTTCTTCTGCTGAAAGCTTTTCTTCAACCATGACAGCCCGTCCTTCAGCATCTGCTTTTCGAGTTTAAGCCGGGTCTTGATATACAGCGCCTTGCTCTTGATCCTGTTTTTGATCGCGGTCTTGATTTGCAGCTTCTTGCTTTTTATTTTGCCCTTGATTTTATTCTTGATCTGCCGCGTCTTGTCCCATGCGTAGCGAATGCCATCTTTAAGCTTTTGCTCAAACTTGCTCATGCAGCCGGTTCCTTATACAAAGGGTCATCAAAAGATTATTTAAGGTAAATGAAAAAGCCGATCTTGTCAATATCCCCGCCCCTAAGCCGCCGCCGACTTCAGCTCTTGCTGCACCACGGCAGCGCAACGGGCGCAAACCGCCGGATGCTGTGCGACCGCGCCGACATCATCGGTGTATTTCCAGCAGCGCTCGCATTTGGCGCCGGAAGCTTTTTCGACCATAACGGCCACTCCCGCAACCTCGGCGAGCGCAAAGGCGCCAGCCGGAGCCGGCCCCTCGGCCAGCTGGATGCCGGAGGTGATGCAGACATCGGCCAGGTCGATGCCCTTCAGGATTTGCGCCAGCGCCGTGTCGGCGATATAGACTTTCGGCGCGGCTTCGAGCGAAGCGCCGATCACTTTTTCCGCGCGCTTGATCTCGAGCGCGCCGGTGACCACGCCCCGCACCGCCATGATTTTCTGCCACTTCTCTTCCAGCGCGGGATGATTCCACTCAGCGGGCGCGGCGGGAAGTTGGCTGAGGTGGATGCTCTCTTTCAGATCATCCATCCCGACGCCCTTGTAGGCCAGCCAGGCCTCTTCCGCCGTGAAGCTCAAAACCGGCGACAGCCAGTGCGCCAGGTAATTGAACACCTGGTCAAGCACGGTGAGGATGGCGCGGCGCTTCGCGCTGTCCTTCGCCTCGCAATAAAGCGCGTCCTTGCAGATGTCGAAATAGAACGCCGACAACTCGCGGGCGCAGAAGTTATGCACCGCCGTCGTCATTGTCAGGAAATCAAAATTTTTGATCGAAGCGCGCACCACGCTATCGACTTCATAAAGCTTGTGCAGCACCCATTTGTCCATGTCGGACAGGTCGGCATAGGCGGTTTTTTGCGCGGGGTTGAAACCGTTCAGGTTGCCGAGCAGGTAGCAGAAAGTGCCGCGAATCCGGCGGTAAACGTCAACATGGCCCTTCAGGATATGCTCGCCGAATTTGATGTCGGCGGTGTAGTCGGAGCCGGTCACCCACAGGCGCAGAATATCCGCGCCGTGCATTTCCATCAGCTTGACCGGGGAGGTGACGTTGCCCTCCGACTTCGACATCTTGTAGCCTTTTTCATCGAGGATGAAGCCGTGGGTCAGCACGGCCTTGTAGGGCGCGTCGCCGCGCGTGCCGCAGCCGACGAGCAGCGACGACTGGAACCAGCCGCGATGCTGGTCGGAGCCTTCGAGGTAGAGATCCGCCGGGCGCTTCAGCTCCGGCCTTTGCTCCAGCACGAAACCCTGGGTCGAGCCGGACTCGAACCACACGTCGATGATGTCCTTCACCTGCTCGTAATCGTCGGCCTTGTAATCTGGCCCAAGGAATTCCTGGGCTGTATGATTGAACCAGGCGTCGGAGCCTTCTTTTTCAAAGGTATCGTAGATGCGCTGGAGAACTTTTTCGTCCTTCAATGGCTCGTGAGTTTTTTTATTCACGAAAATCGCGATCGGCACGCCCCAGGCGCGCTGGCGGCTGACGCACCAGTCGCCGCGCCCCTCGACCATCGCCCCGATGCGGTTTTTGCCGCGCTCCGGCACGAAGCGGGTTTTCTCGATCTCCGCCAGTGCCTTCTGGCGCAGGCCGTTGGTCTCCATCGAGATGAACCATTGCGGCGTATTGCGGAAGATCACCGGCGCTTTCGAACGCCAGGAATGCGGGTAGCTGTGCTGGACCTGCGCCTTGGCGACGAGGTTGCCGGCTTCTTGTATGGCAAGCATCACCAATTTGTTGGCCGGGCCTTTTTTGCCGTCCGGCATATAAACCGACAGACCTGCGAACAGCGGCACATGCTCGAAATATTTTCCGTCACCGCCGACGGTGTGCGGCACTTCAATGTGGTGCTTCATGCCGAGACGGTAATCGTCCTCACCGTGGCCGGGGGCAATATGCACAAAACCCGTTCCGGTATCAGTGGTGACAAAGTCTCCGGCGAGCAAAGGCACGTCGAAGTCGTATCCTTTGCCGTGGAGAGGGTGTTTGCAAATTACACCAGCCAATGAGCTACCCTTACCTCGCCAAAAAACCTTACCTTTAGTAATAGCAAAAGGTTTTTCTACATTTAGAAGGATAATTTTATCGCCATTTTTAACATACTCACCATCACCGCCCTCTTCTACCTCGATTCCGACATAATCGATATCATCGCCATACGCGACAGCTCGATTGCCGGGCAAAGTCCAGGGTGTCGTCGTCCAGATAACAACAGATGCACCCTCTAATTCCTTCGGCCCCTTCTTAACCGGAAACTTCACCCAGCAGGTATCCGACGTAATATCCTTATATTCCACTTCCGCCTCAGCGAGCGCGGTTTGTTCGGGGATCGACCACATCACTGGCTTGGAGCCGCGGTAGAGCGAGCCGTTGAGCAAAAACTTGTGGATTTCGGACGCGATCAGCGCTTCGGATTTCTTGTCCATCGTCACATAAGGTTTTTTGAAATCGCCGAGGATGCCGAGGCGCTGGAATTCCCCCGACTGCACCCCGACCCATTTTTGCGCGAAGGCGCGGCATTCGGCGCGGAAGCCGATGGGATCAGTGTCCTTGGTGCCGTTCTTGCCCTTGGCGCGAAACTCTTCTTCCACCTTCCACTCGATCGGCAGGCCGTGGCAGTCGAAGCCCGGCACCAGCGGCGCGTCATAGCCGAGCATCTGGTGGCTGCGGCAGACGACGTCCTTCAGGACCGTGGACAGCACGTGGCCGAGGTGGATATGGCCGTTGGCGAAGGGAGGCCCCATGTGCAGGATGAATTTCTCACGCCCCTTGGAGGCCGCGCGCTGCAACGCATAGAGCCCCATCTTTTCCCAGCGCTGCTGCAATTCCGGCTCTTTTTGCGCCAGCCCCGCGCGGCGCGGAAAATCCGTTTTGGGCAGATGAATGGTTTGGCCGTAATCGATGGTCATGGGCTTGTTCTCCAGAAAATTAACCCCGTAAAATTGCGGTATAATCGCCTGATCTGCAAGGGATTCCTGATGCGTTGCCGGCCGCTGTTGATATGAAAACAATTTATTGACATAAGTATTTGAAACTGTTAGCCTGCCGGCATATATTTGAGAATCACGCAAGAACGGGAGCGACAAACATGACCAAGAAAAATGCACCGAAAAATCCCCTGAACGACATTTTTGCAGATTTCGCCAATATCTTCGGCGGAAAAAATCAATTCAATATGCCTGAAAATATCGCCAAGCTCGATGCGGCCTTCCAAAGAACCGCCGCGTCGCTGCAAAGTCAAATCAATCAAAGGCATCTCAACAAAGGAGTCATTGTGGTTTCCTATGTCGGCATCAAATTCCCGCCGGACACCCTCCGCAATGAAACCATCGAGAAAATGGACGGCTATGCCCGCCTGCAAGAGGTCTGCAAGGCGGCGGATTTTCGGCTGGATGTCACTTTTTCGGATTCACAACGCTTGCAGGCGGTCTATGGCGCTGATTTGGGCGGCCGCGATTGCGCCAGCGGCTATATCATCGTCGATACCGACTATCCTTACAGCAAGTCAAAGCTGACCGCGCACGTGAAAGAAGCGCCGAAATCTTCCGGCGCGGGTCCCAAGCCGGGATAAACCACAAAAAAAACCAACCCTCCATGTCATCCCTGCGAAAGCAGGGACCTAGTTGGCGTTTTACATTGTCGTAGATGATTCAGTCATAAAGACCCGGCTGGGCCCCTGCTTTCGCAGGGATGACGGCTTTGTATAAATGATTTTAGATTAATAAATAAAAAATAACCTACTGCACCACGACCGCGCAGCCGCTCGCGTCGCAATACTGATCGACGGTGTGGTCGCTGTCTTTGAGGGCCTGTTTCAGGCGGCCGCTGATGTAGCTGGCCAGGGCGTCATCGCTCATGACGGCGGGCGCGGTAACTTGCGGCTGCCCGGCGGCGGCAACAGTAGCGCCCATCATCAAAAAAGCCCATAAAATGAATACGATATGTTTGTTGAGCATCGGTTTATCCTTTGAATTTCCGATTATGTATAACCGATTCCAGTGTTCAAAGCAAGGGTTTTAATCCGGCCGCCATGCGCGCCATGGACAGGGTGTTGCGGGCGATGATGCGGGCCTGTTCGGCGCCCTTCTCCAAGAGTTCGTCGATCCGCGCCGGGTTGGCCATGTATTCGTTGTATAGCTGCGTCGGCCTTTCGAACTCGCGCTCCAGCACCTGGAACAACGCCTGCTTGGCGTCGCCGTAGCCCAGGCCGCCTTTTTCAAAGGCCTCGCGCATCGATGCCACTTCATCGACGCTCGCCATATGCGCATAGATCTGGAAGATGATGTTATCGTCGGGGTTCTTCGGCTCCGCCGGCAGCTTGGAATCGGTGACGATTTTCATCACCAGTTTTTTCCGCGCCGGCGTGTCCATGAAAACCGGGATATGGTTGTTGTAAGACTTGCTCATCTTGCGGCCGTCGATGCCGGGCAGCAGCGCGCCGCCCTTTTCCAGCTGATACTCCGGCAGCTTGAACACCGGCTTGAAGGTGTTGTTGAAATACCCCGCCATGTCGCGGGCGAATTCGATGTGCTGCACCTGGTCCTTGCCCACCGGCACGATGTCGGTCTGCGCCATCAGGATGTCCGCCGCCATCAGGATCGGGTAGGTGTAAAGCCCCATGTTGACGTCGGCGTCCGCGTCGCGGCCCTCGCTGGTGTTTTTATCGACCACCGCCTTGTAGGCATGGGAGCGGTCCATCAACCCCTTGGGGGTGACGGCGGAAAGCAGCGTCGTCAGCTCGAAAATCTCCGGCACGTCCGACTGGCGGTAAAAAACCGTCCGCTCCGGGTCGAGCCCCAGCGACAGCCAGCACGCCGCCACCTGATAGCTGTCCTGGCGCAGCGCCTGCGGGTCGTGCACGGCATTGAGCGCGTGGTAGTCGGCGATGAAGAGATAGGATTTCTTGTGCGTCGCCGCCAGTTGCAGCGCCGGGCGAATCGCGCCGATGTAGTTGCCGATATGGGGCGCGCCCGTGGGTTTCACCCCTGTCAGAATTGTTTTGCCGGTCATGTTTTTTTCCTCGTTGAAGCCCTGTTCTATATCACGAAATCCGCCGCCTGAGACGATAAATATACCTTGCCATAAGATTTTATTTACGCTACAAATATTCAGGCTTCAAACAAATTTCAAACGAAGGGATTTTACCATGGGCATGAAAGACTGGCTGAAAAAGCAACAGGACAAACTCGAAGGCAAGCTGAACAAAGAGCAGACCCCGGACGAGCAAAAGGCCGCCAAGAAGGAAGAAGCCAAGAAAACGGCGGAACGCACCATGAAAGCGCTCAAGCTCGCCAAACAGGGTCTCGACCAATACAAAAAAGTTTCCAAGAAGGTCGAGGACGTCAAGGACAAGGCGGCCGAAAAAACCATCGAGCTCGCCGAGAAAGCCAAGCCGATCGCCGAGAAGATCGACGACGCCGCCAAGTCCCTCGCCGAAAAAGCTAAAGGCATCTTCAAAAAGCCGGAAGGCGACAAGGGCAACGGCATCATCGACCTGATCGCTCCGCCGGCAAAAAAAGACGACAAGAAGCCGGACAGCGATTCTCCGAAGCCCTAAGCCCTCCGCCGCCGCCACAACAGCATCGCCACCAGCGCCGCGTTCAGCGTAACGATGGTGGCGGGGTAGAGCGCCGTCGTGACCGTCAGCCGCTCCAGCGCGACGATGGAAAGCAGGAATTGCGGCACGCTCAGCAGATACACCTCCAGCCCCTCCTCCCGCGGCCTGGCCCAGGATTTCCTGAAGGTGGGATAGAAGGCGGCGGCGTCAATCACCGAAATAATCACCACCGCCCACAGCGGGTCATGCGTCGCCAGCCAGACCGGAATCGCCGACAGCGCCCCGATAAAAACCACCCAGTCGCCGCGGGTGATGTGCTTTTCGCCGTAAAAACAACTGGCCACGGCGATAAAGACCGTCGCCAGCGCGCTCACGCCGAGGTTCCACGCCCCCGGCCCGGA
>JAIOQI010000035.1 GCA_021413445.1 Alphaproteobacteria bacterium
GCGAGCACTGCCTGAACCCGGCATGCGTGGCGTCGTGTCCCTCGGGCTCGATCTACAAGCGCGAAGAGGACGGCATCGTCCTGATCGACCAGGACAAGTGCCGCGGCTGGCGGATGTGCATTTCCGGCTGCCCGTACAAGAAGATTTATTATAACTGGAAGAGCGGCAAGGCGGAAAAATGCACCTTCTGCTACCCGCGCATCGAAAACGGCGAGCCGACGGTATGTTCGGAAACCTGCGTCGGGCGCATCCGCTATCTCGGCGTGATGCTCTATGATGCCGATGCCATCGAGCAGGCGGCCAGCGTCGAGGACACGCAAGACCTCTATCAGGCGCAGCTGGACATTTTCCTCAACCCGCACGACCCGGACGTGATCGAGCAGGCGCGAAAGGACGGCATCCCGGAGAACTGGATCGAATCGGCGCAACGCTCACCGGTCTATAAGATGGCGATGGAATGGAAAGTGGCCTTCCCGCTGCATCCGGAATACCGGACGCTGCCGATGGTCTGGTACATCCCGCCCCTGAGCCCGATCCAGAACGCCGCGGCCAGCGGCCAGATGAAAATGCTGGAAGGCAGCATCATGCCGGATGTTGAATCTTTGCGGATTCCCGTCAAGTACCTTGCCAACCTGCTGACAGCGGGCAAGGAAGAGCCGGTCGTTCTGGCGCTGAAACGCATGATGGCGATGCGGCATTATATGCGCAGCGTGCATGTCGAAGGCAAGCCGAACACGACCTTGCTCGACCAAGCCGGTCTTTCCGAAGACATGGTCAAGGATATGTACCAGATTATGGCGATCGCCAATTACGAGGACCGCTATGTGATCCCGACCGGCCACCGCGAGGAAACGCTGGATGCCTTCGGCGAAAGCGGCGCCTGCGGCTTCTCCTTTGGCAACGGCTGCAGCGGCCACAGCAACAGCAAGACCGACCTTTTCGAGGCGAGCAGGGCTTCGCGCGGCCGCAGCGCCTCGGGCAAGGACAATCGCGTCAACACGCTGTTTGTCAAAGGCCCCGGCGGCGGCTGCGGCAGTGGAGGATGCAGCAGCGGCAGTTGCGGAACCACCAAGAGCGGAGGATGCGGATGAAACGAAAGACAAATACACTTGCGGCGCTCGGCTGGCTGGTGACCTACCCGGACGAAAACCTGCGGCAGGCATTGCCGGAGATTGAATCGGTATTACAGACGGAGAAATGGCTGCCGGAAAAATCCCTGACCGGAATCCGGAAGCTGATCGCAGAACTGCAAAACCGCGACCTCCTCGATGTGCAGGAAGAATACGTGAACCTGTTTGACCGCACGCCTTCCCTGTCCCTGCACCTGTTCGAGCACGTCCACGGCGATTCCCGCGAGCGGGGGCCGGCGATGGTCGATCTGGACAGGATTTACCGCGTCGCGGGGATGGAGAACGCCTCGGACGAGACGCCGGATTACCTGCCGCTTTTCCTGGAGTATCTTTCCATCCTCGAGCCGGAACAGGCGCGGGACGACCTGAAGGGCGCCATTGACGTGATTGCGGCGCTGGGCGAACGGCTGAAAAAGCGCGACAGCCTTTATGCGGCGGTGTTTGACGGGTTGATTGCCGCGTCAAAACAGGCGCCGGACATGAAAAACCTGCAGCGGGCGCTGGAGATCGATGCCGGGGCCCTGCCTTCCGCCGAGGCGCTGGACGAAGTGTGGGAGGCGCAGTTCGCCTTCGACAACCCGATGGGCAAGTCATCCGACGGCTGCCCGAAGGCCGAAGACATGCTGGCGCGCATCGGCATTGAGTCTGTCAAAACGGAGAAACGGTCATGAGTTTTGATTTTAATTTTTTTATGTTCGGTCTTTTTCCTTACTTCATGCTCACGGTGCTGATCCTGGGCAGCATCATCCGTTTCGACCGCGATCCCTACTCCTGGCGCAGCAAATCGAGCCAGCTGCTGCGGAAAAAGCATCTTGCCGCCGCCAGCAACCTGTTCCATGTCGGGATCCTGGTCGTGCTGGCGGGGCATGCCGTCGGGCTGCTGACGCCGCTGTGGGTCTTCGAGGCGCTGGGCATTTCGCACGGCTTCAAGCAGGTGATGGCGATGACGGTCGGCGGCATTTTCGGCGCGATATGCCTGGTGGGGCTATTGATGCTCCTCTATCGCCGCCTTTTTGACGCGCGCATCCGCGCCACCAGCTCCTGGCGTGACATCATCATTCTGGTGCTGCTGTTGGCCCAGCTCCTGCTGGGGCTTGGCACGATCACGGTTTCCGCGCAGCACCTCGATGGCGTCGAGATGGTCAAGTTCATGAACTGGGTGCAGCACATCGTCACTTTCCAGGCCGATGCGGCTGAATTCGTCCGCGATGTTTCCCCCATCTTCAAGGCGCACCTGATTCTCGGCCAGCTTATTTTCCTGGTCTTTCCCTTCACGCGCCTGGTGCATGCGTGGAGCGCCCCCTGGGGTTATATTTTCAGGAGCCAATACCAGATTGTCCGGAGGAGAGAGGTATGATGACGGCGGCAGCCACAGAGGCCCCCTGGATTACCGTGAACGGCGCCGCCATTACCGCCAAGCAGATCGGCGCCGAGGTGCAGTATCACCCGGCCGGTTCCCTGTCGGAAGCGCGGGAAAAGGCGATGCAGGCCCTGGTGGTACGCGAGCTGCTGCTGCAGGAAGCGCAAAACAAGGGGATATTCAAGGACCGCTGCGCCGTCAAGGACGAACAGGCCGCCATCGACGCGTTGCTGGAAGATGAGGTGAAAGTTCCCGAACCGGACCGGGAAAGCTGCGAGAGATATTATAAAAACAACCGGCAGCGCTTTGTCACCTCGAATCTTTTCGATGTGTCGCATATTTTGTTTGCCGCGCCTCCGGAGGATGAAGCGGCCCGTTCCAGTGCGAAGCAAAAGGCCGCGGCGGTTTTGTCGCAGATGGAGGGCAATCCCGATTGCTTCCCGGAGATGGCGCGCCAGCATTCATCCTGTTCCTCGGCCAAGGACGGCGGCCGGCTGGGGCAGATTTCCAAAGGCCAGACGACGCCGGACTTCGAGGCGGCGCTGTTCGGGATGCACAAAGGGGAAACCAGCCGGGAACCCGTGGCGACAAGATACGGCTACCATATTCTCCGCGTCCATGAGCGCGCCGAGAGCAAGGAGCTGCCCTTCGAGGCGGTGCAGCAATGGATCGCCGATTACCTGAAGCAAAGCGCCTGGCAGCGGGCGGTGAGCCAGTATATCGGGCTGCTGGCGGGCAAGGCCGAGATTAAAGGGTTTAAACTAAAATCGTATGAGACAGCATTGGTGCAATAGTCATGCGCGAACTTCTGGCCAAATATGACCGACCGGTGCCGCGCTACACCAGCTATCCGACGGCGCCGCATTTCAAGGAAAACCCCGGCCAGGGATATTATCGCGGGCTGCTGAAAGCCATCCCGGAAAACCAGAGCGTTTCATTGTATATTCACATCCCGTTTTGCCGCCACCTGTGCCTGTATTGCGGGTGCAACACCAAGGTCGTCGATCATCAGGCGCCGGTCCGGGAATATCTGGGGGTCGTGCAGCAGGAAATCGCCCTCGCGGCCGCCGCCATCGGCCGGCGGCAGAAAGTGTCGCACATCCATTTCGGCGGCGGCACGCCCAATTTCGCGGCGGCGGAAGATCTTGGTCGTTTGCTGGAGGTTATTGGGCAGAAGTTTACCCTTGCTGCCGATCTTGTCATCGCCATGGAGATGGACCCGCGCATCCTGAACCGGGAACAAACGCAAGCGCTGGTGAAGCTGGGCGTGAACCGCGTCAGCCTCGGCGTGCAGGATTTCCAGCCGGATGTTCAGCAGGCGGTCAACCGCATCCAGCCTTACGAGCATGTGCGTGATTGTGTCGGCTGGCTTCGCGAAGCGGGCGTCAACAGCATCAATTTCGACATGATTTACGGCTTGCCGCTCCAGACTCCCGCTAAAATCCATGACAACATGGAAAAACTAAAGCAGTTGAAGCCCGACCGCGTGGCGCTGTTTGGTTATGCGCATGTGCCGTGGTTCAAGGAGCATCAGAAGAAGCTGGAAGCCCACCACCTGCCGGATGCTTTCGAGCGCTTCGAGATGGCGGAGCTGGCGCGGCGCGACCTGATGACGTCCGGCTATGTGCCGGTCGGCATCGATCATTTCGCCCTGCCGGGGGATGCGCTGGCCCGGGCGCTGAAGGCAAAGCGCCTGCACCGGAATTTTCAGGGCTACACCGCCGATCATGAGCAAACCCTCATCGCTTTCGGCCAGACTTCCATTTCGCAATATGGCAGCGCCTACGTGCAGAATACCGACCGCAACCGGGAATATAAGGACAGGGTCAGCAACGGCGAGTTCCCGGTGGTGAAATCCTGCCCCTTGTCGCCGGAGGATATTTACCGGCGGACGGTCATCGAGAGCGTCATGTGCTATGGAGAGGTTGATCTGCTGGCCATGGACGATGCGCAGCAGTGGGCGGATATGGCCTGGGAAGCGGCCTTGCCCGCGCTGGCCGGTTTTGCCGCCGACGGCCTGGTGAAGCTAGGCGATATGGATGTGACGGTCACCCCGCTGGGGCGGGTTTTCACGCGGCTGATCGCCAGCGCCTTTGACGCCTATCTGCCGCAGGCCGGTCAGGGCGCGGGAGTTCCAAGGCATGCCCGGGCGGTTTAGCGATTTCTTCGAGATTCCTTTTTTGGGGCGCGGCTTCCGGCCGTTTTTCCTGCTCGGCGCGATATATGCCGTGCTGATGGTGGCGGCATGGGTTTTTTTCGCCACCGGCGCGGCGGAGGCGCCGGTTTCCTGGAACAGCCCGGCGCTCTGGCATGCGCATGAGATGATTTACGGCTTTACTCTGGCGAGTCTTGCCGGATTCCTGCTGACGGCGGTGGCCACCTGGACGGGCGGCGCGCCGGTGCGCCAGATACATCTGGCGCTGCTCTGCCTGGTGTGGGCGGCGGGGAGGGTGTCCTTCTGGTATCCTTATGCGCCGCCGGTCATCCTTTCTATTATTGATTTGTCCTTTATCCCTTTGCTGGCCGCCAGCCTTGCGGTGCCGCTCATCCGTGCATGGAACAAAAGGAACTTTGTGTTTTTAAGCATGCTGGCCCTGCTGTTTTTGGGGAATTTGCACATGCATCTGGCGGCAGGCGGCTATGGGGGCGATCCGCGCCTGACGGCCTACGCGGCTGTGCTGGTGGTGATGATGGTGATATCGCTGGTCGGCGGCAGGATTATCCCGTCGTTTACGGTGGCGAGCCTGCGGATGCAGGGGAAAGTCCGTTATCAGACCGATCAGGGAAAAACGGATGTGGCAGCGCTGTTGCTGTTGCTGGCGCTTTCCATCTCTTTGATGACGAGCGGTTTGGAATCAGGCATCACCGCCGCATTTGCGATGGCGGCGGCGCTGGTGCATTTGTGGCGGATGCGGTTCTGGCATAGTCCCGAGACGGGCAGCGATCCAATGGTGTGGATACTTCACGTGGGGTACCTTTGGCTGGTGGCCGGCCTGCTGACGCTGGGCCTGCATGGCCTGAAGCTGGTGGAGCAGGCGTCGCTGGCGCTGCATATGCTGACCGTCGGATGCATCGGCAGCATGACCCTCGGGATGATGGCGCGGGTGGCGCTGGGCCACACTGGCCGCCCGATTGCAGCGAGTTCCCCCGTGGTTCTGGCGTTCTGGCTGATGCAGGGGGCGGCGCTGGCGCGCTGCTTCGCTATTTTGATCGGGGCTGCCGATTACCGGCTCTGGATCGGGGCATCAGGATTGTTGTGGGTGGCGGCTTTTATCATTTATCTGGCGGTGTATGCGCCAATGCTGCTCGGCCCGCGCCCGGACGGGCTGGAAGCCTAGCAAAGCGAGGCGCGGTCGTCGATGTCGCAGAAATCGGCAAGCTTTTGCGGATCTTTGATGACGACCTTGTTCCCGTTCGGCACCACGCCATAGCTTTCCAGCTTTTTCAGGGCGCGCGAGAAGGTTTCCGGCTGGATGTTCAGGCGGCGTGAAATCAGCGATTTATCGTAGGGCAGGTCAACCTCAACCTGCCCGTCCTGGCCGGGCTGGCACAGGCGCAACAAAAAGGTGCCGATTCTTTGCGGGGCATCCTTGACGGTGAGCTGCTCGATCTGCTGGATGAGATAGCGCTGCCGTGCCGAAATCGTTCCCAGAATGTGCAAGGCCAGGTCCGGGTTGGTGGCGATCCTTTCGACGAACGCCGTGCGCGGAATGGAGAGCAGCGTGCAGTCTTCGATATATTGCGCATTGACCGGATATTTGCGGTGGCTGCCGAAGACGGCGGCTTCGGCGAAAGTTTCGCCGGGGGCGATCACATGGATAATCGCTTCTTCGCCGTCACGGTTCAGGCGGTAGAGTTTGACCCAGCCCTCCATGACGTAAAAAAAGGCATCGGCGCGGTCGCCGGCGGAAAAGAGCTCCTGCCCCTTCTGGCCCTGAATCCGGTGGCTTTCGGAGATAATCCCTTCCAGGATCTCCGGCGAAAGGCCGGAGAAAAGCGGGTTGCGGGCGAGCGCGGCGAGCAGGGGTTTGTTCATGAGCATGGCTGCAATTTAATGCGAAATGCCGGTTTTCGCCAGAAGAAATTAGCGCAATATGGATAACCCGTCAATGAGTGCTCGGCTTATACAACGGCTTTTCACGGGGACAGCCGCCTGTGTCCTTCATGACCGTCATAATAGCCGTTTGAAAAGCGGATCTGCGGCAGGAGGGTTTCAATTTTTTTCAGGGGTTCCCGGCCATCGGCGGCGTTTCGATAGTGGTGTGCAATCCGCACCATGTCGCAGTCCTGGGGGGAGAGCCTGAAATGACGGATGCCGGCGGCCTTCATTTCCCCGATTTTTTCCGCCAGATCCAGATAACTGTCGGACAGGGTCTGGATGCCGTTGACGGCGAGGAAGGGCTGGTCGTCCAGCGTGCAGAGCCGCAGGCCATCCGGGTCCTTGGCGCAGACAAAGCGGCAATTGTCCTTCGTCAGCTTATGGGCGCGGGCGTGGTAGCAGCGCGCCGACAGCGCCAGCGGCATGCGGCCGAAGACCTGAACCTCGATCTCGGCCTTATGCCGGCGCCCCTCCGCGGCCAGGGTGCGGGCGGCGGAAAAGGGCAGTTCCGGCGAAAGGCAGATGCGCCGCGCCCCATGCTGCGCCAGGTATTGCAGGGTTTCCTCGTTATAGACGCTGATATAGGGGCCGATCACGTGGTTGCGGCCGTGAAGCGGCGGCAGCGCCGAAACGTCATTGGCCTCGATCGTCAGCGTCCGGTCCGCCGCCAGCTCGCGCATGGCATTGGCCTCGCGCTTGTTCATGACCATGGCGAGGGAGGAGATGACGATTTCTTTTTTCGCCTTCCGCAGCCGGTCCAGCACGTCCGGCAGGACGGCGCGTCGATTGCCCGCCTTCGGCCAGATTAATGAGCGCATCGGTTTTGATGGGCCGGCCTTTGGCATAGGCGTCAAGCGCCTGACGGAAGGCCAGCACCACCGCTTCGATATAGGCGCGCCCGCGCTGGCGGCCCTCGATTTTGAGGGCGGCGACGCCGGATTTCAAAAGGTCGGGCAGCAGGGAGAGGGCGTCGAGGCTGGTCGGCTCCTCAAAAATGTATCCCGCCTCTCCGTTCAGCCTGAAGCGGCCCTTGCAGAGGGTGGGATAGCCGGCGGCCTCCTCTTTGGCGAAGCGGTTGATGGTGAATTCCCCCAGCTTCGAGGTCATGGCGCCGTCCTTGTCCTGCCTATAGCGGACGTGGCTGGCCGGGGAGCAGACGCCGTTCATGTTGGGCGACTTTCCCGTCGCGTAGGAGGAGAGGTTGCAGCGCCCTTCCGCCATCACGCAGAGTCCGCCGAAAGCGAAGACCTCCGTCTCGCAGGGAATGACCGAGTTGAGGGCGGTGATTTCCGGGATGCTCAGCACGCGCGGCAGCACGACGCGCTTTACGTTGAAGGCGTCGCAGTAGTAGCAAATGGCGTCCTCGTTCGAGGCGGAAGCCTGCACCGACAGATGCAGGCGCAGATGAGGGTGGTTTTTTGCCGTATAGGCGGCAAGGCCGATGTCGGCGACAATCACCGCGTCCGCGCCGAAGCTGGCGGCATCATCAACCGCCTGTTTCCAAAGGGTGACGTTTCCGGCCTGCGGGAAGGTGTTGATGGCGATATAGGTTTTTGCACCGTGCGTGTGGGCGTATCGGATGCCGTCTGCCATTTCGTCGCGGCTGAAGTTGAGGCCGGGGAAGTTGCGGGCATTGGTTTTATCCCGGAAACCGCAATAGACGACATCGGCGCCGGCATCGACGGCAACGCGGAGCGCGCTCGGCGTTCCGGCGGGGCAGACCAGTTCCGGGAGGCTTTTTATCTGTTTCATGGCGCGAACATGCCGCTGATGAGGGGCTTCATTTCCTTGAAGGCCCGATAGCCGAACCTGAGCGGCGAACCCCAGAAGCCCAGCGCGTCGAAACTATCGTGGATGATGTCCAGATCGGCGTCATCCAGCGCGTTGCGCAGTGCCAGCACCGCTTCGGTATCGCCTTCGATCGTGATGTCGCGGCTGAAGAAAAGGGCGTCGCCGTCGCCGCCGCCCTGCGCCAGCTGCGCCAAAGTCATAAAGCTTCCGCGGATGGCCGCGTCGGCGCGCACTTCCTTCGACCGCAGGTGAATCCGGATGTCCCGTTCGCCGGGAATCAGGAGCAGGACAAAAGGGGTATCCTTCACGTCGATCAGGTAGCGGCAGGCGGCATAGTCTCCCAGCCGGTCGAAAATCTCCGGATGCCGGTCAAGGACGGCATGCAGCGTCCATCTTGCCAGGTGTTCCAGGGGGCGTAAGCGCGGCAGGGATTTTTCCATGGGCCATCGTACTGCGAAAACCCGCCGCGCCATTTGACCTGGATCAAAGACTCCACCCCGGCAACCGCCAAGCTGGAAGCCATGAAAAGGTCAAAAGATCAGGGGTTGCAGGGCTTTCTGGCTGAACTGGAAGAGCAGGGGCAGTTGCGGCGCATTTCCCGGCCCGTCTCCACGGTCCTGGAGATGACGGAAATACACAAGCGCGTTTTGACGGCGCGCGGCCCTGTTTTGCTGTTTGAAAAACCGCTGCTGCCCAACGGCAAAATCAGCCTGATCCCGGTGGTGTGCAATTTGTTCGGCACCGTGGAGCGGGTGGCTAAAGGGCTTGGCTGCGCGGCAGACAAATTTCAGGATTTCGGGCGCTGGCTCGCTGCCATGAAGCAGCCCAATTTGCCGGGAAATATTATGGGGACGCTGGGCCGGTACGGGGACATCAAGGCCGCCCTGGCGATGAAGCCGGAAATTCTTCGCTCGACGGCGCCGGCGCAGGAAATCGTCCTGAAGGGAAGGGACGTCGATCTGACGGCGCTGCCGGTCCAGTCCTTCTGGCCGGGGGAACCGGCGCCGCTTATCACCTTCAACCTCGTCATGACCCGCCCGCCGGAAAGCGAGGACACGGCGGATTACAATGTCGGCATCTACCGCATGCAGGTGCTGGGCAGGGACAGGCTGATTGCGCGCTGGCTGGAGCATCGTGGCGGCGCCCGGCATTTCCAGCGCTGGAAGAAGCTGGGCAAGGACATGCCGATGGCGGTGGCGATCGGCGCCGACCCCGCCATGCTGCTTTCCGGCGTGATGCCCCTGCCGGACACGATCTCGGAATATCATTTTTCCGGACTGATCCGGAAAGAGCGCCTCCTGCTCGCTCCCTGCAAAACCGTGCCGATGCTGGTTCCCGCCCATGCGGAGATTATTCTGGAGGGCTATGTTTCAGCGACAGAAACGGCGATGGAAGGCCCTTACGGCGACCATACCGGCTATTTCAACAGCGTGGCGCCTTTTCCGGTTTTCAAGGTGACGGCGATCACCATGCGCCGGAATCCGGTGTATCTTTCGACCTATCTGGGCCGCCCGCCGGACGAGGCTTCGACGATGGCCACGGCGCTGAACGATGTTTTCCTGCCTTTGCTACAGCAGCAGTTCCCGGAGATCGTCGATTGCTGGCTGCCGCCGGAGGCCTGCTCCTACCGCATCGCCGTGATTTCCATCCGCAAGAGCTATGCCGGGCACGCGCGGCGCATCATGCTCGCTTTCTGGTCGTATCTTTACCAGTTCAGCTATACCAAGATGATTATCGTCGTTGATGAGGACATCGACGTGCGCAGCTGGACGGACGTGATCTGGGCGCTGTCCACCCGCATGGACCCCTCGCGCGACCTGGTGACGCTGGACAATACGCCGATCGATTATCTTGATTTTGCCTCTCCCGTCAGCGGCCTCGGCGGCAAGCTTGGCATCGACGCCACCAATAAAATCGGCAACGAAACCCAGCGCCAATGGGGCCGGCCGCTGGCCATGGACGAAAAAACCATCCATCGCGTCGATGGCCTGTGGGACGAGATTTTCAATGACGCCGGCAGCCGGCGGCGACGACCGGGGAAAACGACGGCCTAGCGGGCCGGAACGCCTTTGGCGTCGTCCTCGGCGGTGGCTTTGGCCGCGACGGACGAGCCGGTAATCAGCACCTCGGCGTGTTTATAGGTTTTCCTGACGCTGGTGACGGCGGAACTTGACAGCACCGCGTCCACGACGCTTTTGACAAAGGCCTTTTCGCGCGCCAGCAGGGCGCCCTGATTCACCTGTCCCGCAAACAGATGGTAAGCCAGCGCCGCAGCCAGTATAACCACCAGAAGAATCCTGCGGCTGCTTTTCATTTTTTGATTGAGCATTTTCTTCCTTTTGGCCTGCGGCCCCGCTTACGCTCGCCCAAAATGCCTTCGCATTTTGTTGAACAGCGGGGTTCTTGGTCATCTATTGCCCCAACCATCATAAAAAGAGCCCGCAAGGGGCTCTTTTTGTAATGGCGGAGACGGTGAGATTCGAACTCACGGTACCTGTTAGAGTACACCCGCTTTCCAGGCGAGCGCCTTAAACCACTCGGCCACGTCTCCGCAAGGCGTTTATCTTGAGTGGAAAATGAGAGGCAACCTTAGCGACTGCCCATAAAAACTGCAAGCCCCAAAGTATAATAAAAAATCCATGTATTACAAACAGTTACTCCATCCTCTCGCTTTTGCCATTTTTTTGTATATATTGAGCCGCATGTCACAGGTATTTCACTATCGCCAGGAAGTTTACCGCAAGCTGATCCACCTCAGCTCGTTGTGGATGCCGGTCGCGATTTATTTCCTTGAAAGGGAAACGGCGCTGTGGGTTTTTGCCGCGTGCACGATCGCCGTGCTTGCCTATGAAATCGCCCGCCGCCGGAAAAACGGGCTGGCGCGATTGCTGGAGCGGCTGGTAGGGGCGGCGCTGCGTCCGGAGGAAAAGGGGCAGCGCTTCAAGCCCAGCGGCGCCCTTTACGTGCTGGCGGCGGCATTTTTCTCCACGCTGGTCTTTCCGCAGCTGATCGCGGTCACGGCGCTTGCCATGATGCTGACGGGTGACGCCGCCGCCGCGCTGGTGGGGCGTAAGTTCGGGAAAAAAAAGATCTTTGATAAAACCCTGGAAGGGGCGCTGGCTTTTTTCGGGGCGGCGCTGGCGACGGCGGCGGTGATTGCGGAGCTCGCGCCGGTCGGCGAGGGGTATATGCTTGCCGCCACGGCGGCGGCGGTTGTGGCGGCGCAGGTCGAGCTGGTGTCGAAGCAATTGCGCCTCGACGATAACCTGTCGGCGGCGCTGGCCGCCGGCGGCGTGATGCTGTTTTTAATGTAGGGACGCTTTTGTATGAGGAATACGACTCAATATTATTTCCGGCGCCTGAAGCCGATGTTCCTGCTGTTTATCGTGGGGGAAACATTGCTGCGCGCCCTGCTGGTGATGCGCGAATACCAGAACCTGAAGGGCGATATGGGCGAGATCTTCAGGGGGTTCGCGACCGGGCTTCTGTTCGACATCGGCGTTTTTACCTATTTCGCCATTCTGCTGGTGATTTACCTGACGGTGCTGCGCGCGCAGCACCACGGGACACGCACGGACCAGAGGCTTTGCAGCGGCTTTTATTTCGTCATGACCTACCTGATGCTGTTCACCGCCGTGGCGGAATGGATTTTCTGGGACGAGTTCTCGACCCGCTTCAATTTTATCGCCGTCGATTACCTCGTCTATACCCATGAGGTGATCGGCAACATCTGGGAGTCCTATCCGGTCGTCTGGCTTTTGTCGGGGATCGGCCTTGCCGCGCTGGTGCTGACGCTGTGGATGGTGCGGCGCATCCCGCATATGCTGGTCGTCGCGCCGCACCGCACCCTGCGGCTGGCGGCTTTAGGAGTGGCGCTGCTGGTGGCGCTGCTGTCCTTCGATGTGGTCAACGGCACCATCGCCGCTTTCGGCGACAACCGCTACTGGCAGGAAATCGCCAAGAACGGCTATTTCGAGATTTTCTCCGCCTTCCGCAACAACGACCTTTCCTATGAGAAGTTCTACACCCGGGAGAAGCCGGCGGCGGCGCTGGAGCGGGTCAGGAAAAAACTGGACGGCGGCAAGGCGAAGTTTTCAGGGGATGATCTCACCCGCACCATCAAGGCCGCCGGCCCGGAAAAGCATTACAACGTCATGCTGATTACCGTCGAAAGCCTGAGCGGCGATTATTTCACCGTCTTCGGCAACAAGGGCCACCTGACGCCGCACCTCGACAAGCTCGCCGACCGGTCGCTGTTTTTCACCAACCTGTATGCGACGGGCACGCGCACGGTCTATGGGCTTTCCGCCGTGACCCTGTCGGTCCCGCCGGTGCCCGGCAACTCGATCGTGCGCCGCACCGGCAACGAGGGGCTTTTCTCGCTGGGCAATGTCCTGAACCGGAAGGGCTATCTCAGCAAGTTCATCTACGGCGGCTACGGCTATTTCGACAACATGAACTACTTTTTCGAGAACAACGGCTATCATATCGTCGATCGCAACAACCTGTCGAAGGAGGAAACCACCTTCGGCAACGTCTGGGGCGTCTGTGACGAAGACCTCTTCGCGCGCGCCATCAAGGAAGGCGATGCCGCCTATGCCCAGGGCAAGCCGTTCTTCAACATGCTGATGACGACCTCCAATCACCGACCTTATACCTACCCCGACGGCAGGATCGATATTCCCTCCGGCAAGGGCGGCCGGGCGGGTGGCGTGAAATATACCGACTATGCTATCGACAAATTCATCGCCGATGCCCGGAAAAAGCCCTGGTTCGACAACACGATTTTCGTGATCGTCGCCGACCATACGGCGAGCAGCTCCGGCAAGACCTCGCTTGACCCGTCGAAATACCACATTCCGCTGCTGATCTATGCACCGAAGATTATCCCGCCGCGGAAGGTGGACAAGCTGGCCAGCCAGATCGACCTGGCGCCGACGCTGCTGGGGCTGATGAACATGAGCTACCAGAGCCGGTTTTACGGCGTTGACCTGATGAAAACGTCGCCGGAGCGGGCCTATATCTCCACCTATCAGAAGCTGGGATACCTGACCAAGGACGCACTGGTGATTCTCGAGCCGGTTGATAAGATTACCCGCTTTAAACGGGCGGGCGACGTGCTGGTCAAGGAGAAGGCCGGCGACGATGAATTGGTTAAGGACGCCATCGCGACCTTCCAGACCGCCTCAGGGTGGCAATCCCTCAGCCGCGACATCGAATCCCAGACGGCTCACAACAAATAGTCAGGAGCCGGACGGGTTGAAAGAATCTCGACTGTGTCGCCTGCCTTTATCATTCCCGTCTTGCGCGCAACGGCGTTCTGGCCGAAGACGACGCCTGTTAAATGAGGCTGGCGGATCAGGCGGAAGGTCTTGAGGGTGGCCAGCGGCTCGTTGTCGGGCCGCGCTCCCGTTTCCTGGTCCGTGGTGGTGACGGCGCAGCGGGTGCAGGGCTTGATGAGTTCCAGCTCGACGCCGCCGATGCGGATCGTGTGCCAGATGTCTTCCGCCCAGGCCTCGTCACAATCAATAACGATATTGGGGCGGAACCTGTCCATGGGAATAGTTTTCCCCATGCGGCGGTTGAGGCCGGCGAGGGAGGCGGTGGTGGTGATGAGGAGCGGGGCGCTGTCGGCAAAGCTGTTTTCATCCCCCGGTTTTCCCCAGGCCGGCGACACGGCGCGCGGCCCATCGCCCTGATAAACCAGACGGCATGGTATTCCCAGGAAGTCGCTGCACCAGCGTTGCGCCTCCCCGGCGGCGGGATAGGCCTGAACGTTATCCTTCCAGATCGTTACCGGCAGGGGCGCGGAATTTGTATCCGGGGTGGCGATAAAGATTTCCGGCTGCTCCGGCGCGGAGAGAAACAGCCCGGCCGGAGACAGCCGGACTTTGACCTGCGCCAGTTTCGGCTGCTCCCGTTGGGAAATGAAGCGGCCGTTGGCATCCACCAGCATCCAGCGGCGGTCATGAGAAAGCCCCCGCGTCTCCACGGGGGCTTCGATCATGTCAATGGCCTGCATGGCCTTGACGGGATAGATGTGAAGGCTTTTAACCTGCATCCTTATAGCAGCTTTTGCAGCATTTCCACGGGCAGCGGCAGGACGATGGTGTTGGTCTTCTCACCGGCGATGTCCTGCAGGGCCGAGAGGTAGCGCAGGTGCATGGCGCCCGGTTCCTGCGTCAGCAGGCGGGCGGCTTCGGCCAGCTTGCCGGCGGCCTGCAGTTCGCCTTCGGCGCTGATGATCTTGGCGCGGCGCTCGCGCTCCGCCTCGGCCTGGCGACCGATGGCCTGGATCATGCTCTCGGCGATGTCGATGTTTTTCAGCTCGACGCTATCGACCTTGATGCCCCAATGGGCGGTCTTTTCGTCGATGATGTTGCGGATGTCGGTGCTGAGCTTGTCGCGCTCGCTGAGCATGTCGTCCAGCTCATGCTTGCCGAGCACGGCGCGCAGCGTGGTCTGGGCCAGCTCGGAGGTGGCGCGGTTGAAATCCATCACCTGGTTGATGCAGCGGTCGGCGTCGATGACGCGGTAATAGACCACCGCGTTGACCTTGACGGAGATGTTGTCGCGGGAGATCACGTCCTGGCTGGGCACGTTCATGGTCTGCACCCGCGTATCGACGCGCACCATTTTCTGGATCAGCGGGATGATGATGATGAGGCCCGGGCCCTTGACCGGCGATGAGCGGCCGAGGGTATAGACCACGGCGCGTTCATATTCATTCAATATCCTGAAGACGTAGGGGACGATAATAATGAGAAAGACGAGCGGAAAAGCAAAAAAACCGATACCCATGAAAAACTTCCTTTCAATTAACGGGCTGGACGATCAGGCACAGCCCGTCGATCCCAACCACTTTTACTTTATCGCCTTTTTTCAGGATGTATTCAAGCGAACTTCTGGCCTGCCAGACCGAGCCGGCGGCGAGGACTTCCCCTTCCTTGCGCGACCAGCGGACGATTTCCCCGGTTTCGCCGCGCAATCCCTCCGCGCCGGTGGCGACGGGGCGTTTTCTCGCGCGCATAATCATGGTCAGGAGGACGGACAGGATGCCGAGGCTCGTCAGCGTCAGGCTGGCGACCAGCCACGGGGACACGCCAAAGCCGGGCACCCCGCTGTCGATGAGGATCATGCCGCCGATGGCGAAAGCCGCCGCCCCGCCAATCCCCAGCACGCCGAAGGAGGGCACGAAAGCCTCCGCCGTCATGCAGCCGACGCCGAGCAGGATCAGCAGCAGCCCGGCATAATTGACCGGCAGCACGTTGAGGGCGAATAGCCCGAGCAGCAGGCAGATCCCGCCCATGATGCCGGGGAAGAAGGCGCCGGGGTTGGAGAATTCGTAGATCAGCCCGTACATGCCGATGGTCATCAGCAGGAAGGTGATGTTCGGGTTGGTGATGATGGCGAGGATCTGCGTGCGCCAGTCGGGTTCCTTGAACTCGATCTTCGCGCCCTTGGTTTTCAGGGTTATCGTACCGTCCTGCATCTTGACGGTTTTGCCGTCGATCTTGGCCAGCAGCTCCCCGACGTTGTCGGCCAGCACATCGACGACTTTCTGGCTCAGCGCCTCGTTGGAGGAAAGGCTGACCGCATCGCGCACCGCTTTTTCCGCCCATTCGCCGTTGCGCTTCCTTATGTCCGCGAGGCTGCGGATATAGGCGGCGGCGTCATTGACCATTTTTGTTTCAAGCGTGGATTTTGAGGATGAGTCCGGTTTGTTGCTGTTCTTGCCCATCGTAATCGGCGTCGCGGCGCCGAGGTTGGTGCCGGGCGCCATGGCGGCGATATGGCTGCCGTAGAGGATGTAGGTGCCGGCGCTGGCGGCATGGGCGCCGGAGGGGCTGACGTAGGTGGCGACCGGAACGGGCGAGGCGAGGATGTCCTGGACAATCTCCTTCATGCTGTCCATCAGTCCGCCGGGGGTGTCGAGCTCGATGACGACGATGGAAGCCTTGTTGTCCGCCGCGTATTTCAGGTGGCGGCGGATAAAATCGCTGGTCGCCGGCGTGATGATGTCCTGCACCTTCATCACATAGGCGACGGGGGCGTCCTGCTTTTCCGCCGCTGCGGGCAGGCAGAATAAGCATAGACTGAGTAAAAAGACCGCTATAAAAAACTTTTTCATGTCATTCATGCCCGTATCGCCGTTTTTGAGGGGTGCAGCTTGTCCAGTTCGCCGACCACCGCCGCGCCCATCTCGGCGGTGGAGAGTTTCTGGCAGCCGGCGGACATGATGTCCGCGGTGCGCAGGCCCTTGTTAAGGATGCTTTCAATCGCCGTTTCCAGCAATTCCGCCTGCCGGTTCATGGCGAAGGAATAGCGGAACATCATGGCGATGCTCTGGATGGTGGCGAGCGGGTTGGCGATGCCCTTGCCCGCGATGTCGGGGGCGGAGCCGTGGATCGGCTCGTAAAGCGCGGCGCGCTTGCCGTCGGTCTTGATGGCGCCGAGTGAGGCCGAAGGCAGCATGCCGAGCGAGCCGGTCAGCATCGCCGCCTCGTCGGAAAGGATATCGCCGAACAGGTTGTCGGTCACGATCACGTCGAACTGCGAAGGGTTGCGCAGCAGCTGCATGGCGCAGTTGTCGGCGTACATGTGCGACAGCCCGACGTCCTTGTATTCCGCCTGGTGCAGCGCCGTGACTTCCTCGCGCCACAGCTTGCCGGATTCCATGACGTTGGCCTTTTCGCAGGAAGTGACCTTGTTCCCCCGCTGGCGGGCGAGCTCGAAGGCGACGCGGGCGACGCGGTGGATTTCATGGGTGTCATAGACCTGCGTGTTGATGCCGCGCCGCTCGCCGTTGGGCAGGGTTTGGATGCCGCGCGGCTCGCCGAAATAGACCCCGCCGGTCAGTTCGCGGACGATCATGATGTCGAGGCCGCTGACGATAGGGGCTTTCAGCGTCGAGGCGTCGATCAGCGCATCAAACACTTTGGCCGGGCGCAGGTTGGCGAAAAGCCCGAGCTCCTTGCGGAGTTTCAACAGCCCCGCTTCGGGGCGGATGTTATATTCCACCTTGTCCCACTTCGGCCCGCCGACGGCGGCGAGCAGGACGGCGTCCGCGCTT
>JAIOQI010000023.1 GCA_021413445.1 Alphaproteobacteria bacterium
TTGGGCCATTTTTCTTCTCCTTGTTTTGATTCTATGACGTGATTATAGCAATGAGCAGGCTTATCACAAGCTAATTTCTATGCAATTTCGGGTACAACACCGGAGACAGCTTCTGCCACCATTCTTTATTCGGCGTCGTCAGCATGAAGGCAGGGCCGTAGTAAGTCGGGTCATAGGCCTTTTCCTCGGGCCCGAAGGCCGTATAACCGCCCGCCTCCTCCGCCAGCAGCACCGCCGCCGCATGGTCCCAGGGCGTGGCTTTATTGACGTGGAGGACGCAATTGGCCTCGCCGGTGATAAAGCTCATAAAGTCGTGCAGCGAGCAGCGGATATTCACCACATCCTTGAACAGCGGACGCACCGGATCGAAATGCCAGGCCTGCGCCCCGCCGGCTTGCAGCACCAGTTGTTGCGACTCCGTCGCCTGACAGTCAATCGTCAGGCGCTTGCCGTCGAGGAAGGTTCCCGCGCCTTTTTGCGCGATAGCCATGCGGTTGCCGGGCGCATCGAAGGCCCAGCCGTATTGCGTCACACCCTTTTGCACCAGCGCGATCAAAATGCCGAACTTGCTGCGGCCGTGGGAAAAGTTATAGGTGCCGTCGATCGGGTCGATGACCCAGACCGGCCGGTCATCCTTCAGTTTTTCGAGGACGGTGAGGTCTTTGGCCACCGCCTCCTCGCCGACCACCAGCGACCCCGGCAAAATATCCTGCAGCAGCTGCGTAAACACCTTCTCCGAGGCTTCGTCGGCGACGGTCACGAAGTCGCCGGGATTTTTCTCGCGGATTTCCGATTGCTGCAAATTTTTAAAACGCGGCATCACTTCCGTCGCGGCGACGTGGCGGATGATCTCGGCGACTTTGTTCACATCTATCATGACGCCTTCGACTTCTTCTTTTTTTGTTTATTCTTGTTCAGCGCATAAGGGAACTGGGCGGCAAAGCGCTCCATGTCCGCGGGCTCCAGCCCCACTTTGACATGAGCGAACTCTTCATCGTCCTTGCGGTCGATGACATGGCCGCGCCGGTAAAGCCAGGCCAGGGCCTTGCCGTCGGTCAGGCTGATGTCGGCATGCACGACCTGCCGGTCCTTGCCGATCAGGTCGTCGATCATTTTCAGCAGCTTGTCGATGCCCTCGCCGGTCAGGGCCGAGACCGGCGCCGTCTTCTCCTGCCGCTTGCTGCTGTTGATGACGGCGGTGCGCTCCCGAGGCGGGAGCTTGTCGATCTTGTTGATGACCTCGATGATGCGCTCGTCATGCTCGCTGTCGATGCCGAGGTCGTTCAGGATGGCCAGCACGTCCTCCTTTTCCGCCTCGGTGTTTTCCTGCGAGATGTCCCGCACATGGAGGATGACGGCGGCATCCTGCACTTCTTCCAGCGTGGCGCGGAAGGCGGCGATCAGGTGCGTCGGCAGCTCGGAAATGAAGCCGACCGTGTCGGAAAGGATGGCTTTCTTGCCTGAGGGCAGCTTGATGCCGCGCATGGTGGTGTCAAGCGTCGCAAACAGCAGGTCCTTGGCGAAAACATCGGCGCCGGTGACGCGGTTGAACAGCGTCGATTTTCCGGCGTTGGTATAGCCGACAATCGCCACGATCGGGTAAGGCTCGCGCTTCCGCGACTCGCGCTGGATGCTGCGGTTTTTCCGCACCCCCTCCAAATCCTGTTTCAGCTTTTTGATGCGCTCGTCGATGGCGCGGCGATCGAGCTCGATCTGCGTTTCGCCGGGGCCGCCGAGAAAGCCGCCGCCGCCGCGCTGGCGCTCCAGGTGCGACCAGGCCTTGACCAGCCGCGTGCGCTGGTAGTTGAGCGCCGCCAGATCCACCTGCAGCCGGCCCTCGCGGGTGCGGGCGCGGTCGCCGAAAATCTCCAGGATGATGCCGGTGCGGTCGATGACCTTGCAGTTCCATTTTTTCTCGAGGTTGCGCTGCTGCACGGGCGACAGGGCGTAATCGACAAAGACCAGGCCCACTTCCTGCTCGCAGATCAGGTCCCCCAGGCGCTCGACAACCCCGGAGCCGATCAGGGTCGCCGGCGTGACGGTCTTCAGGCGCACGATCTCCGCGTGCACGATCAGCAGATCAATAGCATGCGCCAGGCCCACAGCTTCTTCCAATGCCGCTTCCGGATGCCGTACCAATTTACTACGAATTTCAGAGTCTCCGGTGACGATGGTATGCAGCAGGACAGGGTGGAGGACTATGACCTTATCGTTCATTCTGTTTAAGCGGTCTCCGTGCCAACATTGACATTGACGTTAATGTTGCAGCCGTCGTCGCCGTCGTCGTCGTCCATCAGTTTCACGGGCGTTGCCGGCATGATCGTCGAAATGGCGTGTTTGTAAATCAGCTGCGAATGCGAGTCACGGCGCAGCAGCATGGAAAAATTATCGAACCAGGTGATGATCCCCTGCAGCTTGACCCCGTTCACTAGGAAAACGGTGACGGAGATTTTTTCCTTGCGGATCTTGTTTAAGAACTTGTCCTGAAGGCTTTGGTTTTTATCAGACATTTCAACAATCCCCTCTCTAAAATTTAAATAAAAATAATATCAATAATTAAGTATTTAATTGGGAAAAGACACAAGTACAAGTGAAATCGATAATAGTCAGGTAAAATAGACCCTGATGAATTCCATAAGGTCGCTGTGCTTCTTGAAGCGCCGGGCCGGGGGGTTGTTCACCAGCATCTCATCAGGCGGCGGCTTGGTCTCCAGGAGGATGGGCGTGCACCCCGAATTCAGCGCGCAGAGCATATCCGTGTGGCTGTCGCCGACAAACCAGACATCAACCCCGGCCGGGATCCCGCTGCCCAGCAGGGCCATATGCACCGGCGCGGCATGGGGCTTGTCGATTTCGGCATCGCCGGCGCCGACGATCTTATCGAAATAGCGGTCGAAACGGATGTGCGCCGCCTCCGAGCGCAGCAGATGGCCGCGCTTGTTGCTGACCACCGCCAGATAGACTTTATTCTCCGCCAGGAGTTTCAGGACTTCCTCCATGTGTTCGTGGATGCGGATATTGTTCAGGAAAATCCTGTTGAAGGTGTCGTAGTAAATTTTATCGGCTTCCTGCCAGCGGTCGCCGAAAAGCTGCTGGAACAGGTCGCGCGCCGAAGCGCCGCAGCGCCGGCGCGCCTCGTCATCCGTCCACGCCTGCTGCCCCATGCCGACCAGCGCGGCGTTCAGCGCTTCCAGCGCGGTGGACCAGCTATCGACAACCGTGTCATCCCAGTCAAAGATCACCGCTTTGGGTTTTGGCAATGTCATCGGGCGCTCCAGTTTTCCTGTTTTTGTTCCGGGTCGGCGGCATAGGCAAGGTATGAACTGAGGATTTTAGACGTCACGGCGCCGACCTTTCCGTCGCCGATCTTCCGTCCGTCGATCTCGACAATCGGCGTCACCAGGGAAACGGCCGCGGTGGTGAAAACCTCGGCGGCCTGATAGGCTTCCTGCACCGTAAAGGGCCGCTCGACAATCTTGATTTTTTCTTTTTTGCACAGCGCCTGCATGGCGTTCCGCGTCACGCCTTTTAAAATCATGTTATTCTGCGTCGGCCGCGTGACCAGGTTGTTGCTTTTATCGACAATCCAGGCATTGGTCGAGGAACCTTCGGTGATGAACCCGCCGTCATCGACCATCAGCGCTTCATAAGCGCCCTTCTCGATGGCGGCCTGTTTCGCCAGCACCTGCGCCACCAGCGCCGTCGTTTTGATGTCACGACGTTTCCAGCGGATATCCGGCACGGTGACGGCCTTCCTTGCCACCAGCTTGCCGAAGCTCGCCGGACGGATGGTCATCACCAGCGCGGGTTTGACATTGGCGGGGAACTTGAAATCACGCGGCGCCGCGCCGCGGGTGACCTGCATGTAGAGGGAGGCGTTTTTTAGGCGGTTGCGCTGCACGAACTCGCGCATCACCAGCCGCAGCGCCCGGCGCGGCATGGGCAGGGCTATTTTCAACTCACCCAGAGAGCGCTCCAGGCGGTCGAGATGGCCTGCCTCGTCGGCGAAATGCCCGTTCATCACGGCAATCACTTCATAGGCGCTGTCGGCAAACTGCAACCCGCGGTCCTCGATATGGACGACGGCGGCAGCGTGCGGCACATACCGGCCGTTGACATAGGCGATCCTCGGCATCAGCCGACATCCTGTTCTTTTTCATTGGCCTGGATGCCGAGCGCCTTGAGCTTGCGGTGCAGGGCCGAGCGCTCCATGCCGATAAAACCGGAAGTCTTGGAGATGTTGCCGCCGAAACGGTTCATCTGCGACAGAATGTATTCGCGCTCGAAAATCTCGCGGGCCTCGCGCAGCGGTTTCGACATCAGTTCCACCACGCCCTGCCCGTGGACCATGGCTGCCGCTTTTTGCTTGAGGTCCGGCGGCAGCATGTTGGCCGTGATCGGCTCGTCCGCCTCGCCCTCCGCCATAATCAGCAGCCACTCAATCACGTTCCGCAGCTGGCGCACGTTGCCCGGCCAGTCGTAGGACTGCATCAGCGCCACGGCGTCATCGGCAAAAGCGCGCGGCGGCGTATTGGCGGTCAGAGCCGCCTGTTTCATGAACTTCTCGGCCAGCAGCGGAATATCCCCCACACGCTCCCGCAGGGGCGGCAGCTCGATGGGAACGATGTTCAGCCGGTAATAAAGATCCTGGCGGAATTTTCCCCGCTCCATCAGTTCCGGCAGGTTCTGGTTGGTCGCGGCAATCACCCGCACATCCACGTCGATCAGCTCGCTGCCGCCGAGACGGGTGAAATACTGGTCCTGCAAAACACGGACGATCTTGGCCTGGGTTTCCAGCGGCATGTCCGCTACTTCATCCAGGAACAGCGTGCCGCCGCTGGCTTGTTCCAGCACGCCCTGCTTGCGCCCGGCGGCGCCCTCCGCGCCGAAAAGCTCCATCTCGATGCGTTCCGGCGACAGAATGGCGCAGTTCAGGACGACGTAATTTTTATCCGCCCGCTTTGACCTGTTGTGGATCATGCGCGCCACGATGTCTTTCCCGGTGCCGGGGCTGCCGGTAATCAGCACCCGGCTGCCCGTCGGCGCCACGCGCTCGATGCTTTGGCGCACCATCTGGATAAGAGGAGAGGCGCCGTACAACTCCGCCGGTCCGCCCAGGGCCCGCAGGCGCAGCTCCTGGTTTTCCCGGCGCAGGCGTCCGGCCTCCAGCGCGCGCTGAATCAGGACCAGCAGCCTGTCGGTATTGAATGGTTTCTCGATAAAATCATAGGCGCCAAGCTGGATAGCGGATACCGCCGTTTCAATGTTGCCATGGCCGCTAATCATGATGACCGGCATGCCCGGATGGCTTTTGACGAGTTTTTTCAAAAGCTCCATGCCGTCCATGTCGCTGTTCTCCAGCCAGATGTCGAGCACAACAATATCCGGCGTTTCCCCGGCGATGATTTTTACCGCCGTCTGGGCATCCTTCGCGACCTGCGTGATGTAACCTTCATCGTCCAGGATGCCCTGAATCAGCATCCGGACGTCATCCTGGTCATCGACAATGAGAATATTTGCTGACATCTTAAGACTTCATATCCCTTGGAAAGATGATTGTGGCTTTTACGCCATACTCTGTGTCCTGGCGGACACTGTCTTCTAATACCACACTTCCTTCGTGGTCTTCCATAATTTTTTTAACAATCGCAAGCCCCAGCCCGGAACCTTTCTTTTTAGTCGTGACATAAGGTTCCATAAGTTTGTCGCGCTCTTTTTCTGGTAAACCAACGCCGTTATCTTCCACCGAAATAAAGACATTATCGCCCTTTTGTTCCACCACCAGCTTGATATTGCCCTCGCCGGGAGTTTGCTGCTGCCGCTCGTGAATGGAATCGACCGCGTTCTGCAAGAGGTTGGTGATGACCTGCGTCAGCTGGGAACGGTCGCAGTTAGCCTGGATCACCGGCTCCGAGGCGATAAAGCCGAAGCGGATGCCGGCATGCGCGTGCTTTTGCAGCACCAGCGCATCCTGGCACACCTCAACAATATTTTCCGGCCGCTTCATCGCCACCGGCATGCGCGCATAGGCCGAAAACTCGTTCACCATGTGGCCGATCTCATTGACCTGGCGGACAATGGTATCCGTGCATTTTTCAAAAGTTTCAGGATCGTCATGGATTTGCGGCAGATACTTCCGCTTCAGGCGCTCCGCTGAAAGCTGAATCGGCGTGAGCGGATTTTTGATCTCATGCGCGATGCGCCGCGCGACATCGGCCCAGGCCGCCTTGCGCTGCGCCGACACCAGCGCGGAAATATCATCGATGGTGGCGACAGCCCCGTCACCGCCCCGCTCCGTCATGATATGCAGGAAAATGGTCCGGCGCGGGCCGTTGCCAAGGGCGAATTCAAGCTGCAGGGAAGCGGGCTTGTCCGGGTACTGATAGGCCTTCTGCAGCAGCTCCGCCGTCTCGGGGATAAAATCGACAAGATGGGCGCCTATGAAAGGACGCGGGTGATCGCCCACCAGCAATTCCTCGGCGCGCGAATTTGCCAGCGTGATAAACCCGTTTAAATCGAGACCGATGATGCCGGAAGACGCGCCGGACAGGACAGCCTCGGTAAAACGCCGCCGCTCGTCCAGCATCTGGTTGGCGGCGATCAGCTCGTCATGCTGTTCCTTGATCTGGCCGGTCATCCGGTTAAACACGCGCCCGAGCAGGCCGACTTCATCGTCATTGGCGGACTCCGGGACCCGCACGCCCAGGTCGCCGGCCCGCACCCGCTCGGCGGCCAGGATCAGGGCGCTGATCGGCGTCACCAGCTGCTCGGCAAAAAACAGGCCGAACCAGATTGCGGCCAGCAAAAGGATCAGGGCCACGATCATGAAGATCACCGTCACGGAAACCTGCAACTGCGATTTTTTTCCCTGCAGGGTCGTATATTCCTCGACGGCATTTTCCGTGGTCTGGATATGCGCCAGCACGTTGGCATCCACCAGGCGCCCGACATAAAGATAGCTGTCAAAATAGCGGTCGAGCTTGACCAGGGCGCGGATGCGGTCGCGGCTGTCGCCGGTCACCAGCACCACATCGCCCTTTTCCGCCTCGCGCAGGATTTTCTGCGGGATATTGTCAAGCTCAAGGGTGAAAGACAGGCGCGAGCGGGCGATCGTCTTGCCGCTGGAGGTCACGACGATCGCCTCCGGCAAGTTCCGCAATTGCGATTCCGTCTGCATATAACTGTTAAAGGCCTCGGGATTGTAGGTCAGTTCAGATGCTTCGCGATTCAGGTCATTGGCCATGGCCAGAACATCCGCCCGTATCACCTGCTGGTGCTCGTTGAGGTACGCCTGGGCCACCTCGAGAGAAGCGTGAATGGCCGTGCTCACTCGGTCGTTGAACCAGGCATGAATGCCGAAATAAAGGAAAAAGGACGAGAAAATGGCCATCAGGATGGCGGGCGTCGCCGCCAGCACCCCGAACACAAGCACAAGCCTGACATGCAGCCGGGCGCCGGCGATCCCGCGCTTGCGTTCGCTCCACAGGCGCGCGATCTGGTGGGCGATCACGGTGCCGATCAGCAGCAGCAGCACCAGGTCGAGGTTCAGCAGCCAATAGACCGTATCGATGTCATTCGAGCGTTTGGTCAGGACGATGTACGTTGCAGCGCACGACAGAACAACAGCCGCAGACAGGAGGGCCGCCACCCGCCGCGACAGGCTCAGTCTGGAGACAAGGTCGCCGAATGCCTGAAAATTCATTTACCGACCTCGATATTCAGCGCGCGGATTTTTTTACGCAGCGTATTGCGGTTAAGACCCAACAGCCCCGCCGCCCTGATCTGGTTGCCGCCCGTCACGGCAAGGGTCTGCTCGATCAGCGGTTTCTCGACTTCGCGCAGGACGCGTCCGTACAGGCCGGCCGGGGGCAGCATCCCGCGATGCGCCGTGAAGTACTCAGCAATCAGCCGCCCCACCGTTTGGGACAGGTTTCCAGACACCGGCTCAGCCTCGACAGGAACCGAAAGCGATTTAAGGGCGTTCATCATTTAAAATACTTCTTTGAATAAGTGCCTATTTTTTATGCAGGAGGTATATTTGCGCTAAAATCGGGAAAATGGCAAGCGTGTAGCGGTCATTCATTATTTGACCGCTGGCGTTATACTTATGTAAAAGATGGGGTGGGGTTAGTGAAAAATGGTAAAAAGGTAGCTCAGCGAATGACTATCATTCGCAGCCTGGGTCTGGGCTTTTTCAGCGGAATCTTTCTGCAAAACCTTCTTGAACAGCGCGGATTCATACTCCGAAAGCGCCGTACGCGTTGATTTGCTGTCTTTGCTCCAATAAGGCATTACGATCCCTTTAAAACCAATAAAATAAACGATGGTCCTAGTATATTAAAGATAGTTTATTATGTCAATTAAATTACGGTGTTTTAATGACGCCTCATTCAATAAACACAAATTAAATGCAACATATTTAATAAATTCAATATGTTGCATTAGACTTTCAGTCTAAAAAATCAACAAACAGAACCCGCCGCGCCACGGCTCACAAGCCCACAGAAAACGATGGCTTGAAGAAACTGGAAACAAATGATTCGTTTATTTCATTTTAGAATGCAGTCACTTATACGCTTTTTTTAAATTAATGACAATACGAGGAGCCTAAATTTCACAGACTTCCCTGACGCCGGCAATGCTGCGCAGCGATTTAGGTACGCTCTCGGCGATATTCCATCCGCCGGGCAATTCAATTTCGGCTTCACGGCCGCCGGCATCGACGATCAGCGATACCTTCACCTTGCCCTGCCCGACCCGTTCCAGCACCGCCTTGATTTTACCGATTGCCTCCAGCTCTGAAACACGGATATCCAGCTTGCGGGTGACGTTCTGCACCGCCGGCGTCAGCGGCTCGATCGTCTGGGCCAGGAAGCGTATCTCATCCTCGTTTTTCCTGTCGGCATCGACGGAGAGCAAAATCGGCGTGCCGGCCTCCAGCAGGTCGCGGCTTTGCGCCAGCAATTCTGAAAATACCATCACCTCATAAACGCCGAAGGGATCAGACACCTGCACAAAGGCAAAACGGTTGCCCTTCTGCGAGGTGCGCTCCTGCTTGCGGACCACGATCCCCGCCATGCGCAACCGGCTGGTCGGGCCGCTCTGCAAGGCCTCCGCGACCTTCGACGAGGGAACAACGCGCAGCCTTTCCAGCTGGGAGGTCATATTGTCCAGGGGATGGGAGGAAAGGTAAAAGCCCACCGCCTCAAACTCATGGCGCAGGTATTCCAGCGGCTCCCATTTTTCGGCCTTGGGCAGTTCCGGCGCCGGCAGTTCCTGTTGCGCGCTGCCGAACAGGCTGGCCTGGCCGCTGCTTCTTTCCTCAGCGCAGGCGGCGGCATATTTCAGCAGAATGTCGCTGGCGGCCAGCACCTGCGCGCGATTGGGATTCATCCGGTCGAAAGCGCCGGCCTGCGCCAGGGATTCCATCTGCCTTTTGTTGATGGTGCGGCTGTCCAGCCGCCGCGCAAAATCATAGAGGTCCCTGAAGGGGCCGTTTTTATCGCGCTCGGCCACAATGCTCTGCATCGCCGTCTCGCCGACGCCTTTCAGTCCCGCCAGGGCGTAGCGGATTGCCTTGATCCCGTCCGGCAAGGTCTCCACCGAAAAGCGCGGGATGGACTTATTGATGTCCGGCGGCAGCAGGGTGATTTTCATCTTCACCAGTTCCTGCCGCGTCATGGCCAGCTTGTCGGTGTTGCTCATGTCCTGCGTCATGTTCGCCGCCATGAATTCCACCGGGTAATGGCATTTCAGGTAAGCCGTCTGGAAAGCGATATAGGCATAGACCGCCGAGTGCGCCTTGTTGAAGCCGTAGTCGGCGAATTTGGCGATGGTGTCGAAAATGCTCCCCGCCAGCTCCGGGCTGATATTGTTGGCCTTCTTGCAGCCCTTGACGAAGACTTCGCGCTGGGCGTCCATTTCGGACTTGATCTTCTTGCCCATGGCGCGGCGCAGCAGATCGGCGCCGCCGAGCGAGTAGCCGGCCAGCACCTGCGCCGCCTGCATGACCTGTTCCTGATAGATCATGACCCCGTAGGTATCCTTCAGCACCGGCTCCAGCAGCGGGTGCATGTATTCTATTTTCTCCGCGGCTTTCAGGTTGGCGAGGTATTGCGGGATATTCTCCATCGGCCCCGGGCGGAAGAGCGCGACGATAGCGGTGATTTCCTCAAAGTTCTTCACCCCCATCTGGCGGCAAAGGTCGCGCATGCCCGCGCTTTCAAGCTGGAATACGGCGGAACATTCGCCGCGCGCCAGCATCTGGTAGGTCGGCTTGTCGTCGAGCGGGAACTTCAGCGGGTCGAGCTGCTCGCCGGTCGTTTCCTTGATGAGGCGGATGGCGTCCTTGATGACCGTCAGGGTCTTGAGGCCGAGGAAGTCGAACTTGACCAGCCCCGCCTGCTCCACATCCTTCATGTTGAACTGCGTCGCCGCGATGTCGGCGCCCGGGTCACGGTACATCGGCACCAGCTCGTCCAGCGGCCTGTCGCCGATCACCACCCCCGCCGCATGGGTCGAGGCATGACGGTAAAGACCCTCAAGCTGCACCGCGATGTCGATCAATTTCCGCACCTGGTCATCCGTGTCACGCGCCTCGCGCAATTGCGCCTCGCTCTCCAGGGCGTCTTCGAGACTGACCGGATGGGTGGGGTTCTGCGGGATAAGCTTGGCGATTTTATCGACCTGGCCGTAGGGCATCTGCAGCACGCGCCCGACATCGCGCACCACCGCCCGCGCCTGCAGCTTGCCGAAGGTGATGATCTGCGCCACGTTGTCGTTGCCGTATTTCTGGCGGACGTAGCTGATGACCTCGTCGCGGCGTTCCTGGCAGAAATCGATGTCGAAGTCCGGCATGGACACGCGCTCAGGGTTGAGGAAGCGCTCGAACAGCAGCTTCGTCGCGATGGGGTCCAAGTCGGAAATGCGCAAGGCCCAGGCCACCACCGACGCCGGCCCCGAGCCGCGCCCCGGCCCCACCGGAATGTCATGCTCCTTCGCCCACATGATGAAGTCGGAAACGATCAGGAAGTATCCGGCGAAGCCCATCTTGTTGATGACGCCCAGCTCGAATTCCAGCCGTTCGTGATATTGCCTGCGCACGGATTCCTTTTTCGCCGCGTCCCAATCCGCCTTGAAAACGTAGTTTTCCAGCCGCCAGTCCAGCCCTTTGCGGGCGCGGTCGATAATTTCCTCCGCCTCGCTTTTGCCGTTGCCGGCATCGAACGGCGGCAGGATCGGCTTCACTTCCTGGAGCAGGAACGCGCAGCGTTTGGCGATGTGGACGGTATTCTCCACCGCTTCCGGCAGGTCCTTGAACAGCTCGATCATCTGCTCGGCGGACTTGAAGTAATGCTCCGGCGTCGCCTTGCGGCGGTTGGCGTCCTGCACGTAAGCGCCTTCGGCAATGCACAAAAACGCATCATGCGCCTCATACATGTCCGGGTCGGGGAAGAAGCAATCATTGGTCGCCACGATCGGGACATTGTGCTTATAGGCCAGGTCCAGCAGCGCGTCCTCAATCGCCACCTCCTCAACCGTGCCGTGGCGCTGCAACTCCATATACAGACGGTCGGCAAAAATTTCTTTCAGCTTAAGCAGCAGCTTTTCCGCGTCGGGGGCGCGGTGCTCGCCCAGCATGCGCCCGATGCTGCCCTTGACCCCGCCTGTCAGGCAGATCAATCCTTCAGAATATTTTTCGATGTCTTGCCACGATACCGCCGGCTTGTCGGTGTGCTCCAGCGGCTGGAGGAAGGACTTGCTCGACAGCTTCATCAGGTTTTTATAGCCCTGCCCGTTCAGCGCCAGGACGACCAGCTGGTCCGGCATCTCGGTTTTCCGGCTGCGCTGCTCGACCTGCTCCGGCTTTTCGACCCAGAGCTGGCAGCCGATGATGGGCTGGATGCCCTCTTTCGCCGCCACCAGCGAAAATTGCAGGGCGCCGAACAGGTTGCCGGTGTCCGTCACCGCCACCGCCGGCATGGCGAGTTTCTTGCAGAGCGCGGTCAGATCCTTGATCTTGATCGCGCCTTCCGCAAGCGAATATGCCGAATGCACATGCAGATGCACAAAGCCGGGGGGCTGGGTCATTTTTTATTCCTTAAGGCTTTTAAAATCACATAAAAGGGCATGAGAACTCAAGGTTTTTGGCACATTTCGTTCTTCATTGACATAATTGTAGATTTCATATAGCGTACTACCGAATATAGGCATATCCGGAGATGAAACGATGAAGCAAGATTTTCCATCCGCCACCGAACTGAAAGCGGCTTTTAACCAGCAAAAAGAAAGCCGGCACGCCTGGTTCGCCGAGACGGGAATCATCACGGCCATTGAGGCGCTCAGCAAGGCCGTCCGGGACTTGCGCGATATCGGGGTCAATGTCCAGCTGCAGCTCAACGGCAACGCCTCCGAAGATGCTTTTTCGCTGACGAAAACCGTTACCGAAATCAAGGGGGGGCTTACCGTTCCCGTGTCAGGCATCCTGAAAATCGACCAGGTGGAGCATTTGCTGGCCCTTTCCGTCAAGGAAGGCGAGGCCGCCGTGCTCAAAATTTACGTCTCTGACTTTGATTACAGGGGATTGGGCGCGACGAACAGCATCCGGGGGCAGTGTTTTGACCTGGGGGCCGATGCGCAGGCCGTCCGGAAACTCCAGGAAAAAATCCTCTTTACCGCCGTCAGGAACGAGATTATCCGCGATCATGACGTGGGGAATTCACTGGGCTTCGACGAGCACAGGAACTCCCGGCTGCCGAAGTCCAAACTCTAAACCAGGCCATCCTTCAACTGCAATACGCGGTCCATGCGCTTTGCCAGCTCGACGTTGTGCGTCACCACCAGCGCGCCGATTTTCAGGCGGCGGATGGTGTGCAGCATCACCTGAAACACGTCCTCCGCCGTCTTGGGGTCGAGGTTGCCGGTCGGCTCGTCGGCCAGCAGCAATGACGGGTTATTCACCAGCGCCCGCGCGATCGCGACCCGCTGCTGCTCGCCGCCGGACAGTTGCGACGGGTAATGCTCGGCGCGCTTTTCCAGCCCGACGCTCTCCAGCAATTCCGACGCGCGCTGCCTGGCTGCGGCTTTGTTCACGCCCGCGATATATTGGGGCAAAAGCAGGTTTTCAAGCGCGGTGAAGTCCGGCAACAAATGGTGGAACTGATAGATAAAGCCGATCTGGGTGCGGCGGAGCCCGGTGCGTATGCTGTCCGCCTTGCCCTTGACTTTGTGCCCGTTAATCAAAATCTCGCCGCTGTTCGGTTTTTCCAGCAGCCCGGCAATTTGCAGCAGTGTCGTTTTGCCGCAGCCGCTAGGGCCCAGCAGCGCGACGATCTCCCCGCGCTCGATCGACAGGTTGACGCCGCGCAGAATTTCCAGCTTGTGCCCGCCCTGCTCGAAGCTGCGCTTGACGTCCTTCATTTTCAATACGCTATTCACGGCGCAACGCCTCCACCGGGTCCAGCCTTGCCGCGCGCCACGCCGGATAAATCGTCGCGGCGAAGGACAGCGCCAGCGACATGAGCACGATCAGCAGGACTTCACCGGCGTCCATCTTGGCCGGCAGCCTGGTCAGGAAATAAATCTCTTCGGAAAAAAGGTTGGTGTGCGTCAGGCCTTCCAGCCAGCGGCGGATGCTCTCGATATTGCGGCAGAACACCACGCCCAGCAACGCGCCGGCGACAGTCCCCACGATCCCGATCGTGGCGCCGGTATAGAAGAAAATGCGGACGATCATGCCCCGCGTGGCGCCCATGGTGCGGAGGATGGCAATGTCCTGCCCCTTGTCCTTGACCAGCATGATCAGGCTGGAAATGATGTTGAAGGCGGCGACGATGATAATCAGGGTCAGGATCAGGAACATCACGTTGCTTTCGACCTGCAGCGCATTATAGAAGCTGGAGTTCGTGTCCCGCCAGTCGGTGACGGAATATCCGTCTTTCAACTCGGTTTTTATCGCGGTCTTGACGGCCCCGAAATCGGCGGCATTCGGCGTCATGATTTCGATGGCGCTGACCCCCGTCCCCATGTCAAAAAACACCTGCGCCATGTCCAGCGGCATGAAGACAAAGTTGTTGTTGTATTCATACATGCCGACGTCAAAAATCGAGCCGACAATAAACGACCTGGAGCGGGGGATGGTGCCGAAGGGCGTCGCCTTGCCTTTGGGCGCGATCAGGATGATCTTGCTCCCGACATTCAGCTGAAAATGCTCGGCCATATTCTTGCCGATAGCGATATGTTCCCCGCCAAAGCCCTGCCCTTGCGGCAAACTCTCGATGATCGATGTTGACATGATCGGCTTTTGGGCAAAATCCTCCGGCGTGATGCCGCGCGCAATCACGCCGCTTGCCACGCCGTCAGCGGTCAGCAGGGCCTGCCCTTCAACCGAGGCCGCGGCGCTGGTGACGCCCGGTATTTTTTTGAGCCGCTGGACAACCGGCTCATAAGAGGACAATGGTCCCGTCTGCGCATAAACATTGAGATGGCCGTTCAGGCCGAGGATGCGCCCCACCAGCTCCTCGCGGAAGCCGTTCATCACCGACATGACGATAATCAGCGTCGCCACGCCCAGCAAAATGCCGAGGAAGGAGAAGCCGGCGATGACGGAAATGAAACCTTCCCGCCGCCTGGAGCGCAAATACCGCCCCGCCACCATGCTTTCAAAGGCGAAGGACATCCTAATACGCCTTTGCCACGATGACCTTCTGCCCGTTATCCGCAAACGGCAGGCAGCGCGGCGTCACGGAAAACTCTTTCTTGATCGCCTCGAACTCATCCGAGTCCTGGATCAGCTTGTAATCGATCTTCACGCCGCCGATCTTTTCCGCTGCGAAGAAATCGCGCATCTCCTTGAGAGTTTTAATTTCGATGACCATGCCCTGCATCCGCTGCCGCGCCCGCTCCAGCATGTCTTTCTGCATCTGCGCCAGCACGCCCTCGATGGAACCGAGGAATTCATCCACGGAAACTTTTTTCTTGCCGTCCTTGCCGAGGTCGCGGCGGGTATAGGTCAGCTGCCCTTCGGCGATCTCCCGTGCGCCGATTTCAAGACGCACCGGCACGCCCTTCTTGATCGCACCCCACATCATGTCAGAGGTGCGCTGACCCGACTTGTCGATACGGGCGCTGACACCCTTCGCCAGCAGCTCTTTCCTGATCTTGTCGCAGAATTCCATGATTTTCGGCTTGTCCGCCTCGTCATGGATGATCGGCAGGATGCCGACCTGATAGGGCGCCAGCTTCGGCGGCATCACCATGCCGTCATCATCGGCATGGACCATAATCAGCCCGCCGATAGTGCGGGTCGAAAGCCCCCACGACGTCGTCCAGGCCAGTTTCTGCACCCCGTCACGGTCGAGGAACTTGATGTCCGACGACTTGGCAAAGGTCTGGCCGAGGTTGTGCGAGGTGCAGCCCTGCAGGGCCTTGCCGTCCTGCATGAAGGCCTCGATGGTATAGGTCTCGATCGCGCCCGGGAAGCGCTCGTCCGGCGTTTTGGCGCCGATAAAGCCCGGCACCGCCATGTAATTCTCGTAGAACTCGCGGTAAACCTCGATCATCCGCAGCGCGTCTTTTTCCGCGTCGTCGTGGGTTTCAAAAACGTTATGCCCTTCCTGCCACAGGAATTCCGACGTGCGCAGGAAAATGCGCGGGCGCATTTCCCAGCGCATCACGTTCGCCCACTGGTTGGTCTTCAGCGGCAGGTCGCGGTAGGACTGCACCCATCTGGAAAAAGCCTCGCCGATAATCGTCTCCGAGGTCGGGCGGATAATCATCGGCTCGGTCAGCGGGCCGGCGGGAACAAGGCCGCCCTTGCCATCCGATTCAAGACGGTGGTGGGTGACCACCGCGCACTCCTTGGCGAAGCCTTCGATATGTTCGGCCTCCTTGGCGATAAAGCTCAAGGGGATCAGCAGCGGGAAATAGGCGTTCTGCACTTCTTCCGCCTTAATCATGCGGTCAAGATTGCCCTGGATATTTTCCCAGACGGCGTAGCCATAGGGCTTGATAATCATGCAGCCGCGCACCGGCGCATTCTCGGCCATATCCGCCGCCTTGATGACGTTCTGATACCACTCCGGAAAATTCTCCGCCCGCGTTGGGGTGATGGCCGTGCGGGGGGCTTTCACATTTTTAGCGGCTTCAGTCATGATGAACACCTTGATTTTACGATAAAAAACTATGCCCTAGACTACAGAAGCGGCGGCTGCCGGTCAATACGCCCCTACACCGTCATTTTGCCTTTTCGGGGGCGCAAAGGGCCACCAGTGCGGCCTCCGCATCGCCTCCCAACGGTTTGCCGTTGAACATGATTTTGCCCTTTTCAACCGTGACCGTGCCCATCTTGGTCTCGCCCAGAACCCCCGTCGGCTCCGTCAGGCCGATATATTTCATCACATCCACGGTAAGGTCAAAGCTGTATTTCTCCGGCGGCTGGATGACGGAAGGGGTGAGGTCGGCCTCCACCACCGGCTTGCCGCGCACATCCACGCCCGGCTGGTACTCCGTGCCCGGCGACGGCTGGTAAGCCGTCAGGAAGCGGCAGTCTTCCGCGGTAACCAGCGGCTTCTCATGTGTCTCCTCTGCCGCCAGAGCGTTCTGCGCCAACAGCAGGACAAACAAAACAGTCATCAGTTTTTTCATTTCCATGCCTCCTCGAATAATTCATGCCAGTTCAGCACGCCGGTCACGACCAGCAGTTGAATGACCCCCAAAATGGCCGCCGAAATGACGGTATTGAGAATCAGCTTTTTCTTCAGGTCCGCCTTGGCCGGCGCCCCGGCGTCGAACCCCTTGCCGTCTTCCTGATTGCGGGTGACGCCCAGGGGCAAAACCGTGAACAGCATCACCCACCAGATCAGGAAATAAATGAAAACAGCCGTTAATACCGACATTTATATCCTCACCAGATGCACCCGCGTCTGCGGCTTGCGGTCGAAACGCTCGTTGAAAAAGCGCCGCGCCGCCACGCGGACGGCTTCCGACATCACGGCATCGTCGCCGCGCTGCTCCTTGGGGAAATTCTTGATGAGGTTTTTTATTTCCTTGACGGCATCTGCGATATATTTCGCGTCCAGGTCGCAGTTCTCGTCCAGCAGCCCCAGCGCCGTCACCTTCGGCTCCGCCATCAGTGCGCCGCGCCCGTCAATGACCACCGTCACCACCGCGCTGCCGTTGAACATCATCCGTTTGCGGGTCAGGATCGCCTCATGGTCCATGGCGACGATGCGGTTGCCTTCAATCGCCAGGATGCCGTGGTTCACTTCGCCGACATAGGAAGCGATGCCCTCCCCGGCAATCTCGATCACCTGGCCGTTGACGGGGATAACCGCCTGTTCCACACCGACCTCCCTGGCGAGGAGGGCGTGCTTTTCCATCTGCATATGCTCGCCATGTACGGGGATGACGATTTTAGGCCGCAGCCAGCGATAAAGCTGCTTCAGTTCTTCGCGGTAGGGGTGGCCGGAAACGTGGATCGGCGCATCGCGGTCCGTCACGACAATCACGCCGGTCGCATGAAAACGGTTCTTGATGCGGTCGATGGCGCGTTCGTTGCCGGGAATGGCGCGGGAGGAGAAAATAATCACATCGTCCGCCCGCAGCTTCACCCGCGGATGTTCCTCTGCGGCAATGCGCGCCAGCGCCGCCCGCGGCTCCCCCTGGGAGCCGGTGCAGACATAGACGACCCTGCTTTCATCCATGCCGGACGCTTCATCCTCGTCAATGAAAGGCGGCATGTCTTTTAAATAGCCGCTGCGGCGCGCCGCCTCGTCCGTCTTCCACAACGAGCGCCCGACCAGGCATACCTGGCGTTTATTGGCCCGCGCCGCCGTGTAAATGCTGCGCAGGCGCGACACGTTGGTGGAAAAGCAGGAGACGGCGATCTTGCCCCTGAATTCGCCGAAAAGCTCGACCATGTTTTCCTGCACCGCGCGCTCAGAACCGGAGTGCCCCGGCACCATGGCATTGGTGCTGTCGCCGATGACGGCCAGAACACCGGCATCGCCGAGCTTAATCAGCTCCTTTTCGTCCGTGACATTCCCCTCCACCGGATCAAAGTCAATCTTCCAGTCGCCGGTATGCACAATCGTGCCGACATCCTTCACCGTAATCGCCAGGGCGTTTGCCTCCGGTATCGAATGCGCCATGCGGATATAGCGGATGCTGAACGGCCCCAGCTCGACCTTGCCCTGCGGCGGCACTTCCTGAATCCGCGTCTGGTTGCCCCAGGACTGCTCGGAGACGGACTGCAGGATGCGCTCCATCGTGAATTTCGTCGCGTAAAGCGGCTTTTGCAGGCGCGGCCAGAGATGCTGGATAGCGCCGATATGGTCCTCGTGCCCGTGGGTCAGGAGAATGCCCAGCAGGCTGTCGCCGAGGCTGACGGCAAAGCCCGGGTCCGGCAGCAGCACATCCACGCCCGGCATGGTGTCATCGGCAAAACCCATGCCGCAATCGACCATGATCCACTGGCCCTGATAGCCATAGAGGCTCATGTTGGCGCCAAAAACCCCGCAGCCGCCGAGAGGCACAAAGTAAATCGCATCCGCTGCCATTTTAAAATCAAGCGCCATTATATGAAGACTTCCCCGGAGTTGATTGTTCTCATCGTACCGTCCGGCAACTGCAATTGTAAAGCGCCCGTTGGGTCGATGCCCTGAAAAGTGCCGGTCAGATTTTCTTTAGGCAGGCGCGCCGTAATTTCGCCGCCGAGCTTATGGGCGCGCTTCAGCCAGGCCCGGCGTATGCCGTCGAAGCCCGCCTTTTCCCAGCTTTCTACCACCGCTGCCATTTCTTTCGCCAGCAACGCCAGCACCTGCCCCGCCGTAACGCCAGCAGCGCCGGCCTCATGCAGGGAAATAGCGCCTTCGGGCGCATGGGCGATATTTACGCCGATACCGACCACGGCCCAGGACATCCTGTTTTCGGTCTCGATCAGGATTCCGGCGGCTTTTTTCCGGTTAATCAGCACATCGTTCGGCCACTTCAGGCTGACCTGCGCCACCGGAACGATTTTTTCAAGGACATTGGCAAGCGCGACGGCGGACACGAAAGACAGCTGCCCGATATGCCCTGCCGGAGCCTGCGGGCGTAAAATCATGCTCATGAACAGGTTGCCGGGAAGAGAGACCCAGAGATTGCCCTGCCGCCCGCGGCCGCCTGTCTGCTCATGCGCCCAGACGATGGTGCCCGATGCCGCCCCCTCTTTCGCCAGAAGCTTGGCGTGGTCATTGGTGCTGCCGACAGTTTGCAGTTCAACGATATTCATTTTATCAGCGACTGGGCAGCGGCCCCCGCGCTGGCCAGAAGCGGCGACGGCAGAAGAATAAAGAAAACAACCGCCAGGGATGCCGCCGTCAGAATCAGATTCAGGCCGGTATCCGCCGCCTTGTCGAGTTCTTCTTCCGCGTTCTCGAAGTACATGACCTTGATGATGCGGATATAATAATAGGCCGCGACGACGCTGGTCAGCACGCCGATCACCGCCAGCGTGTAAAGGCCGGCATTGATGGCGGACTGGAATATGAATAGCTTGCCGAAGAACCCGGCCAGCGGCGGGATCCCCGCCATCGAAAACATCATGACCGACATCGCCAGAGCCAGCAGCGGCTGCTGTTTGGCCAGCCCGGACAGGTCGCTGATATTTTCGACCATTTTGTCCTTCTGCTTCATCATCAGGACGATGCAGAAAGCGCCGATGCTCATCACCATGTAGATGGTGATATAGATGACGATGCCCTGGATGCCGGCTTTATCCGCCGCCGCAAGGCCGATCAGCGCATAGCCCATATGGCCGATAGAGCTATAGGCCAGCAGCCGCTTGATGTTGGTCTGCGTCACTGCCGCCACCGCCCCCAGCGCCATGGAGGCGATGGAAAGCGCCACGATCACCTGCCGCCATTGCTCGGCCATATCCCCGAACGGCCCCATAAACACGCGGGTGATGAGGGCGATCGCCGCCACCTTCGGGGCAATCGCGAAGAACGCCGTTACGGGAGTGGGCGCGCCCTCGTACACATCCGGCGCCCACATATGAAACGGCACAGCGGAGATCTTGAACGCCAGCCCGGCGAGAATCATCACCATGCCGGTGACGACGCCCAGAGAAACGGCAGTCTGCCCCTGAAGCGCGGACGCAATCTGTTCAAATCCGGTCGCGCCGGTAAAGCCGTAAATCAGCGACGAGCCGTAGAGCAGCAACCCCGACGACAGGGCGCCGAGGACGAAATATTTCAGTCCCGCTTCCGTCGAACGGACGCTGTCGCGCTGGATGGCGGCCAGCACATAGAGCGGCAGGCTCTGCAGCTCCAGCGCCATGTACAGCGAAATCAGGTTATTGGCGGAAATCATCAGCATCATGCCCAGCGTCGAAAACACGATCAGGACCGGGTATTCGGTGCGATTGGTTTTTTCCCGCTCCAGGTATTTCGTCGCCATCAGCAGCGATACGGCGGAACCGGCCAGCACCAGCAGTTTCATATAGGATGAAAAATTGTCGGCAACGAACATGCCGCCGAAGGTCGTGCCGGCCTGCCCGTAAAAGTTAAAGGTGACGGCCGCCGCCGTCATCAGCGCGAAAACGCCCATCTTCGCGATCAGGCGGTAATTCTCCGCCTTTCCGGCGACGCTCAGCAGCAGCAACAGCATCGCCAGCACGGCCAAAACCAGTTCCGGCAGGGCCAAAATCAGGTTGGGGGCTTCAAAGAGTATCATGGCTGCACTTCCTTCGGGAGGCTGATGGCATTCGCCTCATTGTAGCGGGTGATGATTTTTTCCAGTGCCGGCGCCATCGGGTCGATGAAACTGGACGGGTAAATCCCCATCCAGAACACCAAGGCGATCAGCGGCACAAAAATAGCAATCTCGCGGGGGCTGATGTCCGTCATGGCCTTGACGTCGGCCCTGGTCAGTTCGCCGAAGACGACACGCTTGTAGAGGTAGAGCATATAAGCCGCCCCCAGCACGACGCCGGTCGCCGCAAGGGCTGTCGCCAGCGTATTCACCTGATACGCCCCCAGCAGCACCAGGAACTCGCCCACAAACCCGGAAGTGCCAGGCAGCCCGACCGAGGCCAGCATGAAAATCATGAACGCCGTCGCATAGCGCGGCATATTCTTCACCAGGCCGCCATAACGACCGATCTCCCGCGTATGCAGGCGGTCATAGACGACGCCCACGCAAAGGAACAGCGCGGCGGAGACGACGCCGTGCGACAGCATCTGGAACATCGCGCCCTGCATCCCCTGCGTCGTGAGGGTGAAGATGCCGAGCGTCACAAAGCCCATATGCGCGACGGAGGAATAGGCGATCAGCTTCTTCATGTCCTCCTGCGCCAGCGCCACCAGCGAGGTGTAAATCACCGCGATCACGCTGAGGGTGAACATCAGCGGCGTGAAATATTCGGAGGCCTGCGGCAGCATCGGCAGGGAAAGCCGGAGGAAACCGTAGCCGCCCATCTTCAGCAGGACCCCGGCCAGGATGACGGAGCCCGCCGTCGGCGCCTCGACGTGCGCGTCCGGCAACCAGGTGTGCACCGGCCACATCGGCACCTTGACGGCGAAGGAGGCCAGGAAAGCGAGGAAGATCCACTTCTGCATCTCCAGCGGCACGGACGCCTGCATCAGGGTCGGGATGTCGGTCGTGCCGAACTGGTGGTAGAGCGCCAAAACGGCGAGCAGCAGCAGCACCGACCCCAGCAGCGTATAAAGAAAGAACTTGAAGGCGGCATAAACGCGCCGCGGTCCGCCCCAGACGCCGATAATCAGGAACATCGGCAGCAGCACGCCCTCGAAGAACACATAGAACAGCACCAGGTCCAGCGCCGCGAACATCCCCACCATCATGGTCTCCAGCAGCAGGAAGGCTATCATATACTCACGGACGCGCTTCTGGATCGACTCCCAGCTCGCCAGAATGCAGATCGGCGTCAGCAGCGTTGACAGCAGGATAAAGAAAACCGAAATACCATCGACGCCCATTTTGTAGAAGATATTCAGGCCGGAAAACCAGCTCCGCGCCTCCACGAACTGAAAATCGGCCGAGGCCTTGTCGAAGCCCATGTACATATAGACGGACAGGGCGAAAACGGCCAGCGATGTCACCAGGGCGATGCTTCGGGCATTGCCGGCAACTGATTTTTCATCGCCGCGCACCGTCATGAGCAACAGCACCCCCAGCAGCGGCAGGAAGGTAATCAGCGATAAAACGGGAAAAGCAATCATGTGTCTGGCCCTTCTTATCTTTGCATCAGGAAAATATAGGCGGTCATAAACACCACGACGCCCACCAGCATGGCAAAGGCATAATGATAGACATAGCCGGTCTGCATTTTGCCGGTCTTGACGGAGGCGCCAGAAATAGCGGCGGCGATGCCGTCCGGCCCCAGGCCGTCAATGATCTTTCCGTCGCCGATCTTCCACAGCTTGTTGCCGATAAAGAAGGCCGGAACGATACCGATTTTGTCGTACAGCTCGTCGAAATACCATTTGTGGTACAGGAAACCATGCACGAACTTAAACGCACCGGCGATTTTGCCCGGCAGGCCGGTGGCCCACATATACATGATGCCGGCGAGCAGTATCCCCGCCGCCGCAACGTAAGTCGGCAGCAGCTTGACCCACCCGGCCACATGATGCGCATGTTCGATCGTATCATGATCCGGATTCACAAATATGCTGCCACCCCAGAAATTGGCGCGGCCTTCGCCGACAAAGAACTGATAGCCCCAGAATCCGGCGCCAACCGCGCCAATCGCCAGGAAATAGAGCGGGATCATCATCACCGCCGGAGATTCATGGACGTGATCCATCGTGTGCTTGTCGGCGCGCGGCGTACCGTGGAAGGTCAGGAACAGCAGGCGCCAGGAATAAAACGCCGTCATGAAAGCGGCGGCAATGCCGATCCAGTAGGCGAAGTGCCCGACATTGCTGCCGGCAGCAAACGCCGCCTCAAGGATCATGTCCTTGGAGTAATACCCGGCGAAGAACGGGACTCCCGCCAGCGCCAGGTTGCCGATCCACATCAATATATAAGTCGACGGGATCAGCTTGTAGATGCCGCCCATCTTGCGCATGTCCTGCTCGCCGGACATCGCATGGATGACGGAACCCGCGCCGAGGAACAGCAGCGCCTTGAAAAAGGCGTGCGTAAAGAGGTGGAACATCGCCGCGCCATAGGCCGACACGCCGAGCGCGAAGAACATGTATCCCAGCTGGCTCATGGTCGAATAGGCGATCACGCGCTTGATGTCGAACTGCGTCAGGGCGATAGTCGCCGCGACAAAAGCCGTCAAGGCGCCCAGCACCGTGATGAATGCGCGCACCGCGTCAGCATGCTCGTACAGCGGCGACATGCGCGCCACCAGGAACACCCCGGCCGTCACCATCGTCGCCGCATGGATCAGGGCGGAAACCGGCGTCGGGCCTTCCATCGCGTCGGGCAGCCAGGTATGCAGGCCGAGCTGCGCCGACTTGCCGATGGCGCCGACAAACAGCAGCGCGCAGATCAGGTTAAGGACATTGAATTCATGGCCGAGGAAGATGGCATCCACATCCTTCATGGCCGCCGCGCCGCTGAAGACATCATCGTAGTTCAGCGAGCCGAAAACGAAGAACACCGCCATGATGCCCAGCGCCAGCCCGAAGTCGCCGATGCGGTTCATGACAAAGGCCTTGATCGCGGCGTTGTTGGCGCTCTCTTTTTTGTTCCAGAAGCCGATCAGCAGGTAGGACATCAGCCCCACCCCTTCCCAGCCGAAGAAGAGCTGCACGAAGTTGTTGGCAGTCACCAGCATCAGCATCGCAAAAGTGAAGAGGCTTAAGTACGACATGAAGCGCGCGCGCGCGTCGTCATGGCTCATATAACCGACGGAATAGACGTGGACGGCGCAGGAAACCAGGTTGACCACCAGCACCATCACCGCCGCCAGCTGGTCGAAGCGCAGCGCCCATGACACTTTCAGCTTGCCGGAGGCGATCCAGGTGAACAGCTCGATCGTGCGCGGCTCCTTCATCAGCGCAACGTCCCTGAACAGGATGACCGAGCAGACGGCCGCCGCCAGCATCAGCGCGCAGGTCACGACATTCGCGGCCCTGTCGCCGATCTGCCGGCCGAACACTCCGGCAATAAACGCGCCCAACAGCGGCGACAATACGGCTATGAGTTCCATGTTCCTATCCCTTCAACGAACTAATGTCTTCAACCGCAATCGACCCCTTGTTGCGGAAGAACGCGACCAGAATGGCCAGGCCGATCGCCGCCTCCGCCGCCGCCACCGTCAGGATGAACATGGCGAAGGCCTGCCCCGTCAGGTCCTGCAGGTAGGTGGAAAAGGTCACCATATTGATCTGGACGGAGAGCAGCATCAGCTCTATCGACATCAAAATAACGATGACGTTGCGGCGGTTCAGGAATATCCCGAACACCCCCAGCGTAAAGAGGATGGCCGAAACGACGAGAAAATGGTTCATACCGATTTCCATGATTTACGACACTCCCGCTCCGGTCTCGACCTTAATGACTTTAAGCACGTCCTTCGCCTTGCGGGCGACCTGTTTTGAGATATTCTGCCGCCGCGTGTCCGGGCGATGGCGCAGGGTCAGCGTGATCGCGCCGATCATCGCCACCAGCAGCACCAGCCCCGCGATCTGGAAGGGATAGACATACTGGGTGTAGAGCACCTGGCCCAGGGCGTGGGTATTGGTCACGGCTGAGGGGTCCGGCGTGGGAGAGAGCGCACGCAGCGCAGCCTCCGGCTGGATCACCCATGATTTATACAGCCAGGCCAGCTCCACCAGCAAAACCGCGCCGACAAAACCGCCAACCGGCAGGTGCTTCATCATCCCCTGGCGCAGCGAGGCGAAGTTAATGTCCAGCATCATCACCACGAACAGGAACAGCACCGCCACCGCGCCGACATAAACGATCACCAGCGTCATGGCGATGAATTCCGCGCCCAGCATCACGAACAGCCCCGCGGCATTGAAAAAGGCCAGGATCAGGAACAGGACGGAATGCACCGGGTTGCGCGCGGAAATGACCAGCATCGAACTGATGATCAGCACCACCGAGAACACATAAAAGAAAATTGCTTCGATCATCTCATGTTCCCTTATCTGTACTTCGCGTCGGCGGCGATATTGGCGGCGATCTGCGCTTCCCAGCGGTCGCCGTTCGCCAGCAGCTTTTCCTTGTTATAGAGCAGCTCCGCGTGGGTCTCGGTGCCGTATTCGAAATTCGGGCCCTCGACAATCGCATCCACCGGGCAGGCTTCCTGGCACAGGCCGCAATAGATGCACTTAGTCATGTCGATGTCATAGCGCGTGGTGCGGCGGCTGCCGTCGTCGCGCGGCTCGGCCTCGATGGTGATGGCCTGCGCCGGGCAGATCGCCTCGCACAGCTTGCAGGCGATGCAGCGTTCCTCGCCGTTCGGGTAACGGCGCAGCGCATGCTCGCCGCGGAAGCGGGGGGATAGCGGCCCCTTCTCAAAAGGATAGTTGATCGTCACCTTCGACCTGAACATATAGCTGAAGGTGAGCGCGAAGCCCTTGACCAGCTCGACCAGGAAGAAACTGCGGGCAATTCTTATCAATGACATGGTCACATCCCCGGCAATGCGTTGTTATAGAGCAGGGCCCCGGCCACCACCACGACCCACAGCAGCGTAAAGGGCAGGAACACCTTCCAGCCCAGGCGCATCAGCTGGTCATAGCGGTAACGCGGCAAGGTGCCGCGCGCCCAGATGAACAGGAACAGGACAAAGCACACCTTGAGCACGAACCAGATGAAGCCCGGCACGAAAGCCAGCGCCGTGATGCCGAAGGGCGGCAGCCAGCCGCCGAGGAACAGGATGCTCGTCATCGCGCTCATTAAAATCATGTTCAGGTATTCGCCGAGGAAGAACAGCGCGAAGGTCATCGACGAATATTCGACGTTGAAGCCGCCGACCAACTCCGATTCGCCTTCCGGCAGGTCGAAAGGGGAGCGGTTGGTCTCCGCCAGCGCGGAAATGACAAAGATGATGAACATCGGGAACAGCAGCAGCGACACCCACCATGGGTGCTCCGCGGTGACGATCTCCGAGAGGTTCAGCGAGCCGGTCGTCAGCAAAACGGTGACGATCACCAGCCCCATCGACACTTCGTAAGAAACCATCTGCGCCGCAGAGCGCAAGCCGCCGAGGAAGGCGTAACGCGAATTGGATGCCCAGCCCGCCATCAGGATGCCATACACGCCAAGCGAGGAAATGGCGAAAAGGTACAGCACGCCGACATTGATATTGGAGATCACCCAGCCGTCATCGACGGGGATCACCGCCCAGGCGATCAGACTCAGCGTGAAGGTCAGCATCGGCGCCATCACGAAGACGAACTTATTGGCGCCGCTGGGAATGATCGTCTCCTTGCCGATCAGCTTGACGGCGTCGGCGAAGGGCTGGAGCAGGCCGAACGGCCCCACCATCATCGGCCCCTGCCGGAGCTGCATCGAGGCGAGAATTTTCCGCTCGGCATAGGTCAGGTAAGCCATCGCGATCATCAGCGGCACGGAGATCATCAGGATTTTCGCGACAATCCACAGCAGCGGCAGGATATAGGCCGCG
>JAIOQI010000025.1 GCA_021413445.1 Alphaproteobacteria bacterium
CTCTCTAGGACGCTGGAAGCTGTTGCGGCCGATGATCGAGCCGTTGCCGCCGCCTTCGAAAATGGCGCGGGCGTCTTCATAGACGCTGCCCTCGTCCTTGGCGGCGCCGCCGGAGAAGACCACCAGGCGGCGGCCGATGAAGCTGGACTTCATGACATGGCGCACGCGCTCGGCCTGGGTGCCGATGGGGATTTTCTTTTCCTCGTAAACCTTCTTGGCTTCGGGCTGCTCGAGATGGTCGGTCGGCAGCTTCACTTTAATAATATGCGCGCCGAGCAGGGCGGCCATATGCGCGCCGTAGGCGATGGTGTCGATCGCCGTCTCGCCTTCCTTGGAAACCTTGCCGCCGCGGATGTAGGACCAGATCACCGTGGCGATGCCGTATTCCTTGGCTTCTTCTGAGAGCTGCGTGATTTCTTCCTGCATCTCCAGCATCTGCTCGGAGCCGGGATAAACGGTGAAGCCGATGGCGGCGCAGCCGAGGCGCAGCGCGTCGCGCACCGAACCGGTGATCGACTGGTCCTTGGCGGAAACCAGGCTGTTCGAGCTGTTGATCTTGAGGATGGTGGGGATGGCGCCGGCGAAAGTGTCGGCCCCCGCTTCTAGCATGCCGAGCGGCGCGGCATAGGCGTTGCAGCCGGAATCGATGGCCAGCTGGTAGTGGTAATGCGGGTCGTAACTTTCCGGATTGGCCTCGAAGCTGCGCGCCGGGCCGTGCTCGAAACCCTGATCGACGGGGAGGATCACCATCTTGCCGGTGCCGCCGAGCTTGCCGTGCATCAGGATGCGCTAGAGGATGGCCTTGGTGCCGGGGTTGTCGCTCTCGTAATTGGCGAGGATTTTTTTGACTTTTTGCGTGACGCGCATGATTTTTCTCCAGTGGATGATGCAGTGAGTATAAAGCATATTACCGCCCGATCAACCTTGGGCGTTCCCTGACGATTCGGTATAAAACACAGGCGTAATTGGCGGAAAAAGCTAATAAAATCAATTATTTATTTTTTTTATATTACATAAACTATTGACATAATTAAATGATTATAGTACAAAGTAGCCTCTTCACTTTCATTGAAACAAAACAAAGGAACCAAATATCATGAGAAAAATTCTTATCGGCACCGCCCTCGCTTCCCTCTTCACCTTCAACGCGGCGAAAGCCCAAACTCCCGCGCAAGATAATCAGGAGCGTCAGGTTTCCCTGACCTGGGATCCCTATGCCACGACCATGGACAAGGCCCGTGTCGGTATCGAATACACCGAAGGCAAGGCACTCCCTCACCTCATCCTGGGCGCCGGCGCCTATTACAACCGCGGTGCGGGATACCTTTCCGTCTCAACCGATGCAACCGACGGGCGTACCGCAAAAGGCGGCCTCAAATTTGTTGGTTTCCGGCCGCAAGCAGGCATCATTTTTGGCGGTCAGGTGTCAGGCGCGGTCATGGTGGGCGGCGAAGTTCTTATTGGGAGGCTGACCGATGCGGTGAACCTCAATTTCGGCATCCGCACGGAAATTGGAAAAACTGCCAATGAGGAGTTTAGTGCCGGCGGTAGGCGTTTGTATGCCAACGGTCGTCTGAGCCTGGGCCTGAAAGTCAATCTTTACAACATAGGCAAGAAAGGGCGCTGGCTCTAGCCTAACCGGCCCGCGGGATGCCGGCGCGCGCGAGCGCGTCGGCGCGCTCGTTTTCCACATGGCCGTTATGGCCGCGCACCCAGATCCAGTCGATCTGGTGACGGGGCAGAATCTCGTCGAGCTGATGCCAGAGGTCGAGGTTCTTGACCTCTTTTTTGTCGGCGGTTTTCCAGCCCCGGGCTTTCCAGCTGGACAGGTACTTGGTGACGCCGTCCATCACGTACTGGCTGTCGGTGTGAATGGTGACGTGGCATCTTTCCTTCAGGCTCAGCAGCCCCTCGATCACCGCCTGCAATTCCATGCGGTTGTTGGTGGTGGGGCCGGCCTCGCCGCCTTTCAGTTCTTTTTCAAAGCGGCCATAGCGCAGCAGCACGCCCCAGCCGCCGGGACCGGGATTGCCGCTGCACGCGCCGTCGGTGAACATGTCAATGTGCTTCGGGTTCATGCCGGAAAGCCTCCTGTCTGGTAAAATTTCAGGATGCGCACATATTCCAGCGGATCCTTGGCCCTGACCACCGCGCCGGGCGCGGGATGGAGGCCGTCATAAAGGCGGGTGGCGACAATGCGCAAGGCGGCGGCGCGCCCGAGCAGGGGCAGGGCCGCTTTTTCCGCGGCGGAGAGCGGGCGCTCTTTTTGATACGCCTCCAGCAGCGCCGCTGATTTTTGCGTGTCCGGTTTGCCCGCCGTATCGAAACACCAGGCATTCAGGGTCAGCATCAGGTCATAGGCGAAGGCGTCGGTGCAGGAGAAATAAAAATCGATCACGCCGGTCAGCTGCTGCCCGGTGAAAAAGACGTTGTCGGGGAACAGGTCGGCGTGCACCGCCCCGGCGGGCAGGTTTTGCGGGCGGTTCTGTTCCTGATAATCCAGTTCCTGTTGCAGGAAAGAGGCCAGCCCAGGTTCGATGCTGTCGGTTTTATTGCCGCAGCTTTCGATCAGCTCGCGCCAGGCGGGAAGGGACATGGTGTTGCTGCGCTGCAGCTTGAATTTCTCGCCGGCCCGGTGCATCCGCGCCAGGGTTTTGCCCACGGCGGCGGCGTGAAAGCTTTCCGTCTGCCGCGGCCAGCTGCCGTCCAGAAAAGTGGTGATGATGGCGGGTTTGCCGTTGAGGGGGATGACAGCCTCACCGCTTGTGCCGGGGACGACATGGGGGCAGGGGATACCCTGGTCGTGCAGGTATTCCATGAAAGAAATGTAAAAAGGCAGGTCTTCCGCGTGCACGCGCCCTTCGAACAGGGTCAGGATGAATTTTCCCTGCGTGGTGTTCAGGAGGTAATTGGTGTTCGAGACGCCGTCGGTGATGCCGCTGAACGTGGACAGCGCGCCAATGTCAAAAAGCTTCAGGTACGGCGTCAGGTCTGCGGCGGTGATGTGCGTATAAACGGCCATGGTCAACCGCCGGCGAGAAGGCGCGGAACATTGAAGACCACGTTTTCCTCGGTGAGGGTGACGGTTTCCGTCTCGACGTCGAAAAATGCGCGGGCGGTGTCGATAATTTCCTGCACCAGAATTTCAGGCGCCGAAGCGCCGGCCGTCAATCCTAAGGTGCGGATGTCCTTCAGGCTTTCCCAGTCGATTTCTTTTGCCGTGTCGGCCAGAAAGGCGCGGGAGCAGCCATAGGCGCGGGCGACTTCGACCAGCCGGTTGGAGTTGGAGGAGTTTTTCGAGCCGATGACGATCAGCGCATCGACCCGGGGCGCGATGTCGCGCACCGCCGCCTGGCGGTTGGTGGTCGCATAGCAGATGTCCTCCTTTTTGGGCGCGGCGATGTGGGGGAAGCGCGATTTCAGCGCCGCAACGATGTCTTTGGTGTCATCGACGGAAAGCGTGGTCTGCGTGATGTAGGAAAGTTTCTCCGCATCATTGATCTTGATGCCCGCAACGTCCTCCTTCTTCTCCACCAGAATCACCGCGCCCGGCGGCAATTGCCCCATGGTGCCGACGACTTCGGGATGCCCGGCATGGCCGATCAGGACGATCTGCTGCCCGTTGCGGTGATGGGCGGCGGCCTCGTGATGCACCTTGCTGACCAGCGGGCAGGTGGCGTCGATGTAGATCATCTGGCGGCGCCGGGCCTCTTCCGGCACGGATTTGGGGACGCCGTGGGCGGAGAAAATCACCGGCATATTTTCCGGCACCTCATCCAGTTCCTTCACAAAAACCGCGCCCTTCTTCTTCAGGTCTTCCAGCACGTATTTATTATGGACAATCTCGTGGCGCACATAGACCGGGGCGCCGAACTTTTGCAGGGCGCGCTCGACGATTTCAATGGCGCGGTCCACGCCGGCGCAGAAGCCGCGGGGCTGGGCGAGGACGATTTTCAGTTTTGACTTTGTCATGGGCGTAATATATCTGTTTATGACAGCCTGAGTCGAGACTATATATAAAATATGCAAAGGTGGACCAAAATGCGCTTTATAGCCCTTCTGGCGGTTATTTTCCTGTCCGGCTGCGCGATGTTCTCCGACCCCGCGGAGGATTTATTCTGCCCCGAGGTCGGCCTGATCCCCTATGCCGACACGGTTTCCCTGGCTTCCGCCTCCGCCGCCATTAACGGCTTCACGGGCTCCTGCAGCTTTAAAAAAGGCAGCGGGGTGGAGATCGACCTGACCCTGCCTTTTGCCGCCCGGAAAAAGGATAACGCCGGCGCCGGGGACATAGAGCTGCCCTATTTTATCGCCGTCCTGTCGCCGGAGGAAGCGATCTTGCAAAGGCAGGCCTTCTCCACTACGGTCTCTTTTGACGAAAACGGCAGCGGCGGCAGCACGGAAGAGCAGACTGTCACCATCCCGATGGCTTCGCCGGCGGCGGCCTATAAATATAAAGTCGTGATGGGGCTTGCCCTCACGCCCGAGCAACTGAAATATAACAAGGAAAAAAAATGACATTCTCTTACCCCGCTTTCTGGCAGTCCGAATTCGACGAGCATGAAGCCGTGGCGGCAGCGACCCGCCAGGCGCTGGCCGAACCGTTTGAAAAAATGCTCAACGCCGCCGCGGCGTGCGCCAAGTCCGGCGGCAAGATCATGTTCATCGGCAACGGCGGTTCCGCTGCCGACGCGCAGCATCTCGCCACCGAGCTGACGGTGCGCTACAAGACCGACCGCGCGCCGATTGCGGCGATCGCGCTGACCACAGACACCTCGGCGCTGACGGCGATCGGCAACGACTTCGGCTTCGAGCACCTTTTTGCGCGCCAGGTCGCGGCGCTGGGCAAGAAAGGCGACGTGCTGATCGCCATCAGCACCTCCGGCAACAGCAAGAACGTCATCAACGCGATCGCTGAGGCAAAAAAAATCGGCGTCACCGTCGTCGGCTTCACCGGCAAGACCGGCGGCAGCATGGGATCCCTGTGCGACATCCTGCTCAACGTCCCCTCCGCCACCACGGCGCGGATCCAGGAAATGCATATCACCCTCGGCCAGATGCTGTGCGGCGCGCTGGAAATCAAGCTCGGCCTGGTGGAGACGGACAAAAAGGTCCCTAAAACCGCCTGATGGACAGCATCGAAACCCTCAATCGGCAGCTCTTCCTTTCCCTCAACGCCGCTCCGGAGACGGCGGGCTGGCTGATCGCGTTGGCAAAATTTGCCGCCAACGGCCTGATCTTTCTGCTGCCGCTGCTGCTGGCCGGCTTGTGGCTGTGGGGCAATGACTCCCGCCGCAGCTCCGCCCTGAGGGCGATTTTTACGGCGGCGGCCAGTCTCGGGGTTAATTTCCTGATCGGCATGCTGTGGTACCATCCGCGCCCCCTGGCGCTGGAGCTGGGGCATACCTATTTCCACCATGCGCTGGACGCTTCATTTCCCAGCGATCACGCCACTATCTTTTTCGCCGCCGGCTTTGCCCTGCTGCAAGGCGGGACCCGCCCCATCGGCTTTGCCCTGCTGCTGACGGGGGCGTTGGTCGGCTGGGCGCGGATTTTCCTCGGCGTCCATTTTCCGCTGGATATGCTCGGCGCGCTGGCCGTTTCCGCCGCGGTGTGTTTCGGTGTGTCGCTGCTCTGGGATAAAACCGGAAAAAACATCACCGGATATTGCCTGCGCCTGTACAGGGTTATTCTCGCGCCCCTGATTTCGCTGGGCTGGATACGTTCCTGATGATGAAGAGGTAAATCATGACCAAACAAATTGAGGCTCTCAGTTTTGAAGATGCGCTGGCCGAGCTGGAAAAGATCGTGCGCCAGCTGGAATCGGGCGGCGCGGACCTGAAATCTTCCATCGATTCCTACGAGCGCGGCATGGCGCTGAAAAAGCACTGCGCGGCGCGGCTGAAAGAGGCGCAGGGCAAGATCGAGAAAATCACCATCGAAGCCGACGGCAAGGCATCCACGGAGCCGTTCAAGATTTCCGAGTAATCAGTCGCGGGTGAATTTTGTTTTTGGCAGGCGGGTGACGGACTCGGCCTTGCCGCCCAGTTCGACCAGCTTCAGGCGCATCGCCTCCAGAAAAGCATCGTCGCCGATTTCATTAAAATCCTTGACGGTGACCGCCAGGGATTCTTTCTCCCCGGCTTTTTCGACGATGAGGGTTTGCTGGTGGGATTTGAAGTTGAACAGGGTCGTCAGCCGCAGGCCCGACGGCAGCTGCTTCGTCTCGGACAGGGTATCGGCATCGACCAGCATGAAATTTTCCTGGTTCTTTTTGACCCGCACTTCGGCGCAGGCCTGATCGACGATTTTTTCCAGCCACTCGATTTTGGACGGGTTGATCCTTTTTTTACGCATCTCGTCCATCAGGTTTTCGCCGTAGGTCTCAAGCTGCATGTGCGGCAGCAGCAGGCCGATGATCTCCTGGTGGCCTTTTTCGACGGCGTGCAGCAGGGAAACGCAGCCGGAATAGTTGGGGTTGGCCTTTTTTTCCAGCAGTAATTTTACTTTTTCCTCATCCCCGGCTTCCGCGGCGCCCGCCAGGGCGCTGTCCAGCACCTTTTGCGCCGCGGGAAACTTGCCCGCCCAGTTGAGGATGAATTTCAGTTTTTCCGTCGATTGCAAGCCGATTTCCCCGACAAAGGTCCGAAAGGTGGAAATCGACGCCGCGTCCGCCCTGTCCAGGTGGAAGCGAAAAAAATCATGCGACATCTCGGGTGAGATATTTTCAATGATGTCCCTTTCGTTCAGCTGGCCATATTCAGCCGCCTGATTGGCGTCATGTAAAATCTTCCAGAGATGAAAAGCGTCCGGCGGCACGATCTGAAATAATTTTCCTGCGGCTTCTTTGTCGCCTTCGCCGGAGTCGGCGAAATTGAACCCTTTGTTTTTATCAAGGAGGGCTTGCAGCGCCTCGGGCGCGTGCTCGAGAACAGCGAGCCGCGCCGTCCGGTAGTATTCCTGTCTTGAGAAGGAATGGGCATTCAGAAGGAAAAGCACGCGCGCCGGGTTGTTGTCTTTCACGCAGGCGCGAAGCTTCTGGACCTTATCGAGGTTTTTGGCCCCTTTCATCCATGCCTGGTCTTCTGCCGAAAGCTTTTCCCAGCCCTTGGGTTTGAACAACATCCGCGCTCTCCAAAAATACCGTAAGAATCCGTCGATTGTAGTGAGCGCAAAGCACTATGTCAATTTAAACTTGACATAAAGATTAAGGGCCCCATGACGCTGAAAAAGATGACTTTTTTCTGTAACTTAGTTTATAAAGAACAACGGTATATACTTTGATTCATCCAGAGAGTTGTTCACATGGCTCCATCACCACGCGAGGCGTCACCCAAGCTTAAACAGGCAATGGAAGAATGCCGCGAAAGCGTCAACCGCACCATCGGCCATCTGCTGCCCAGTTCGGAACTGGCGGAAGCGCCCCTGTTCGACGGGATGCGCTATGCGGTTTTGAACGGCGGCAAGCGTTTGCGCCCCTTCATGGTCATGGAAGGCGCGCGGATTTTCGGCGTCGATGCCGCAAGGGCGCGGCGTGTCGCGGCGGCGGCGGAATTTATTCACAGCTATTCCCTGATCCACGATGATTTGCCCTCCATGGATAATGCCGATACCCGCCGCGGCAAACCGGCGCTGCACAAGGCTTACGGCGAGGCGACGGCAATTCTGGCGGGCGACGCTTTGCAGGCGCTGGCCTTCGAGGTGCTGGCCGATTCCGAAACGCATGAGGACCCGCGGGTGCGGATCGAGCTGGTGGGCAATCTTGCCGGCGCCTCCGGCATGAACGGGATGGTCGGCGGGCAGATGCTCGACATGATCGGCGAAAAACAGGAATTCGACGTCGGCACCATCAGCCGCCTGCAGCGCATGAAAACCGGCAAGCTGATCGCTTTCTGCTGCGAGGCGGGGGCGATTTTGGGCAAGGCCAATCCGGCGCACCGTCAGGCGCTGCGCAACTACGCGCACGACCTCGGCCTCGCGTTCCAGGTCACCGACGATCTGCTCGACGCCGAAGGCAACCCTTCGGAAATGGGCAAGCCGGCCAATCAGGACGGCAAAAAGGCGACCTTCGTCACGGCGATGGGCATTGAACAGGCCCGCCAGCGCGCGGAAATGCTGGTCGAGCAATCCATCTCGCACCTGCGCGTCTTTGATGAAGGCCGCGTCGATCTGCTGAAAAGCCTGGCGCACTATGTGTTGCAGCGCAGGCTGTAAAAGCTGAAGGGAAAAACAACTTGTCAAAAACGCCCTTGCTGGATATTGTCGCCACCCCCGCCGACTTAAGAAAATTCGATAAAAAAGATCTGTCGCAGCTGGCGGACGAACTGCGCGCGGAAATGGTCGAGGCCGTGTCGATCACCGGCGGCCATCTCGGCGCCGGTCTGGGGGTGGTCGAGCTGACGACCGCCCTGCATTACGTTTTCAATACGCCGGAAGATAAACTGATCTGGGATGTCGGGCATCAGGCCTATCCGCATAAAATCCTCACCGGCCGCCGCGACCGCATCCGCACCCTGCGGCAGGGCGGCGGCTTGAGCGGCTTCACCAAACAGAGCGAAAGCGCCTATGATCCCTTCGGCGCGGCGCACAGCTCCACCTCGATCTCAGCGGGGCTGGGCATGGCGGTGGCGCGGGATTTCAAAGGCGAAGATAATAAAGTCATCTGCGTCATCGGCGACGGCGCGATGAGCGCGGGCATGGCCTATGAGGCGATGAACAACGCCGGCCACCTGAAAAACAAGCTGATCGTGATTCTCAACGACAACGACATGTCGATCGCGCCGCCGGTGGGGGCGATGAGCGCCTACCTGTCGCAGCTGATCTCCGGCAAGACTTATCTCGGCCTGCGCGAGATCGGCAAGTAGGTCGCCGACAAGCTGCCGCCGCCGCTGCAAAAGGCGGCGCAGCGCGCCGAGGAATATGCCCGCGGCTTCTGGACCGGCGGCACCTTGTTCGAGGAGCTGGGCTTCTATTACGTCGGCCCGATCGACGGCCATAATTTCGACCACTTGCTGCCGGTGCTGGAAAATGTGCGCGACAGCATCTATGACGGCCCCATTTTAGTCCATGTCGTGACGCAAAAGGGCCGCGGCTATGCGCCCGCCGAAACCGCCGCCGACAAAATGCACGGCGTCAGCAAGTTCGATGTGGCTACAGGGGCGCAGGCCAAGTCAAAATCCACCGTGCCGTCTTATACCAAAGTTTTCGCCGAAAGCCTGATCGCCGAGGCGCAGCATGACGACAAGATTATCGCCATCACCGCCGCCATGCCGGCGGGCACCGGGCTTGACCTGTTTGCCAAAGAATTCCCCGACCGCACCTTCGATGTCGGCATCGCCGAGCAGCATGCGGTGACTTTCGCCGCCGGGCTGGCGACGGAGGGCTTCAAGCCGGTCTGCGCGATTTATTCCACCTTCCTGCAACGCGCCTACGACCAGGTGGTGCATGATGTGGCGATCCAGAATTTGCCCGTCCGTTTCGCCATCGACCGCGCCGGGCTGGTCGGCGCCGACGGCGCGACCCATGCCGGTGCTTTCGACGTCGCCTATCTCGGCTGCCTGCCGAATTTTGTTCTCATGGCGGCGGCGGACGAGCTGG
>JAIOQI010000027.1:0-6145 GCA_021413445.1 Alphaproteobacteria bacterium
ATACATGATCGGCTGCGCAATCACGATCAGCGCAATCGCCGCCGGCAGCGACAGGATCAGCCCGGTTTCAAACCCCAGCCCCAGCAGTTTCCGGGCATCGCCGCCCTGCGACTTCAGCGCCCGCGACAGCATGGGCAGCAAAGCCGTGCCGATCGCCGCCCCGATCACGCCGAGCGGCAACTGATACAGGCGATCGGCATAGTACAGGAATGAAATCGAGCCGATGGGCAGCAACGACGCCAGAATCATGTCGATGAACAGGTTGATCTGCGCGGCGCCGGAGCCGATCGCGCCCGGCAGCATCAGCCTGAACAGCTTGCGGATGCGCGGCGTCAAAACGGGTCGGCGCAGCCTCAGGACATAGCCGATGTAGAAATAATTCGCCAGCATCCAGAGAAACTGGATCACCCCCGCCGTCGCCAGGCCCCAGGCCAGCGCATGGCCGCCGGTCTTGAAAACCCCGGAGCCGAAAAGAAGGAAAACAATCAAGATGCCGTTGAAAAAAATCGGCGCCGCGGCGAAAGGCCCGAAACGGTCGAAGGAATTCAGCACCCCGCCCAGCAAAGCCGTCAGCGACATCATCAGGATGTAAGGAAAAGTGATGCGCGAAAATTCAAGCGCGAGGTCGTAACGGAGCGGGTCCCCGTGTACGCCGGGCGCCAGCACATAGAGCGCCCACGGCATCGCCGCAATGCCGATGACCGTGAACGGGATCAGCACCGTCAGCATCACCGCCTGCGCCTCCTCGGCGAATTTCCTGGCCTCCGCCTTGCCTTCGTCGGCGAGCAGCTTGGAGAACATCGGCACGAAGGAAACGCTGAACGATCCTTCCGCCGTGATGCGCCGGAAAAAATTGGGCAGCTTCAGGGCAATGAAGAAAGCGTCCGCCACCGGTCCTGCGCCCAGAAAACTGGCGGTCATCACATCGCGGATAAAACCGAGGATGCGGCTGGCCAGTGTAAATCCGCCGACGGTCGCGATTGCCTTGAAAAATGCCATGATGGGTCTATACTCCGAAAAACACCAAATCAAATGATAGCAGCCAAATGGCCACAGTGAAGAACAAAAATAAAGAATCCCAATGGTTTGGCTATAAACGCGTCCAGCCTGATGAGAAGTCACGGCTGGTGGAGAATGTCTTTGACTCCGTCGCCAGCCGCTATGACCTGATGAACGACCTGATGTCCGGCGGCATCCATCGGCTATGGAAAAACAAATTCGTCTCCATGCTGCGCCCCTCTGCCAGCAAACATCTGCTGGACGTGGCGGGCGGCACCGGCGATATCGCCTTCCGCTACCGTGAGCGCGCCGGAGAAAAGGCAAAAATCACCGTCTGCGACATCAACAAAGAAATGCTGAAGGTCGGGCAGGACCGCGCGATAGACCGCGGCTACCTGAAAGGCTTCGAATGGGTCGAAGGCAACGCGGAGTCCCTGCCCTTCCCCGACAACAGCTATCATCTCTATACCATCTCCTTCGGCCTGCGGAACGTGCCGAAAATCGACGATGCGCTGGAAGAGGCCTTCCGCGTGCTGAAGCCCGGCGGGCAATTCTTCTGCCTTGAGTTCAGCCAGGTGAAAAACCCGACCTTCCGAAAAATATATGATGAATATTCCTTCCGCATCATCCCGAAAATCGGCGACCTGGTGGCGAAAGACCGCGACAGCTACCAATACCTGGTCGAAAGCATCCGCCAGTTCCCCAAGCAGGACGAGCTCGCCGCGCGCATGAAGAAAGCCGGGTTTGAGCAGGTGCGGTATGTGAATCTCTCTGGCGGGATTGCGGCGATTCATACCGGAACGAAGCTTTAAGGCTGTATATCCGGCGGCTTGCGCACAGGAACAACAGAGGGCTGGGAAAAGCGTTTAAACCACAATAAACTCTGGCTTAAAAGCTGCTCCGCCGAATTCCCGTTGGTGAAAAAATGATCCGCGCCCTGAATGACGGCCCTTTCTTTCGGGCCCGGGACGGCTGCGAAAAATGCGTCTTCATGCGACCGGACCGTCCCGTCGCCGGCAAATAAAAACTGCGCCGGCTTTTTGAATTGCGCGGCCAGGGCGTTCAGCTTTCCTTCATCCAGATTGTTGGCCTCATGAACCATTGCCGGACCGATGAGGACATCAACAAAGCTGCGGTAACGATATGCCTGCAGGGATGGCTCGAAAGTCACGTCTTCTTCCGCAAAGCGGGTATCCGGATAAAGCGTCGTATCCCAGAAGCTGACGGCGCGCACATTATCGGGATTGGCGATCAGCGCCGTCAGGCCGCCAAAACTGTGGCCGGCCAGAAACAATGCCCCATACTGGGGCAAAAAGTGGTCGAGCACGGCGTTCAGGTCTTTCGCGTGCGTTGTCAGGTCGCATTGTTCGAGACGGCGCGCTTTTTCCCCGGAGCCGTAAAATCCGAAGCGGATGACATCATACCCTTGAGCATTGAAATAGCGTTGCGCGGCCTCATAAAGATATTCATGCTGGCTGCAGGCGAAGCCATGCGCAATCACCACCGCTTTTTGCCCTGGCTTATCAGAGGCACAGTTTAAAATGCCGTGCACAAGGTGACCGTCTTGTGTCGCCAAAGTGAAAGTCGTCGCCGCCATCTTGTTGTCCTTATTTTGATTATGACCAGAATAGGGGGTATATTCCCTTTGCACAAGAAGGAAAAAATAACCCCCTGCTATAACAAAAATATCAATATAATCAATTAGTTAATCCGGATAATTGCCGTCATATTTTTTTATTGACTTATGAATAATAAATATGTAAATTAGTTGGGCGTTTGAACCCGGTTAGAAAGACTTCATTCATGGCCACCACCACCCTGCAAGAACAGCTCGAAAAAGTTTCCGCTTTCCTCAGGCCGGAGAATCTGGCGCAGCAAACCCTTAAATACGACGGTGAAGTCGCGCTGCTGGTCATCGATGTGCAAAAAATGTTTTGCGACCCGGAAGGCCGTTACGGCAATGCAGAAACAGAGCAAGTCTCAAAGCGCATCCAATCCCTGGTTCCCGAATTCAGGAAGGCCGGCATCCCCGTCTATGCCGTTTACGTCGCCTTTGAACCGAAAGATATTTCTGAAGTTGATTTCTATGAATTCTCCCCCCACCAGGACGATGTCCCCGTCAGAAAAGTCGAGACTTCCGCCTTCAAGGGCAGCGACATCAAGGAAATCCTGCAAAGGGACAAGAGGAAGCTGCTGCTGACCTGCGGCTTCAACCTGAATGCCTGCGTCAGGGAAACCGTTGAGGACGCCCGCGATGCAGGGTTTGACGTCTGCGTCCTGCGCGACCTGACCGGCAATAATAAGGGGTGCGATGGAAACAACGCTGAAATCCATGTGAAATGCATGAAAGCCAAAGGCATTTCGTTCACAAAGTCCGGCGAGGCCCTGGAACTTCTCCGCCAGAAAAAAATGGCCTCCGGGCAATAGGAAAGATGAACATGGCCAACTTCCGGGAACAGCTCAAAAAAGTTTTCGTATTCTTCAAGCCGGAAAACCTTGAAGTGCAAAAGATCAAATACGAAGGCGACGTCGCGCTGCTCGTCATCGACGTGCAGAGGGAATTTTGCGACCCAGACGGGAGACGCGGCAACGCAGAGACGGCAGAAGTCTCAAAACGCATCCAGTCCATCGTTCCCGAGTTCAGGAAAGCCGGCATCCCCGTCTATGCCGTTTACTTTTCAGAGAAAAAAAAGAAAAATGCATCCGATATAGACTTCTATGAATTCACGCCCCACCCGGACGATGTGTTGGTGGCAAAAAATGATGACTCCGCATTTCAGGGCAGCAACATCAAGAAAATTCTGCAACGGGATAAACGAAAAACACTGTTGACCTGCGGCTTCAACCTCAATGCCTGCGTAAAATCTACCGCTATGGATGCCTTAATTGAGGGGTTTGATGTCTGCCTGCTGCGCGACCTGACAGGAAATGACAACGGGAACGACTACTCCAATATAACGAATGACACTCTGACAAAAGTGCGCGACATGGGCGCAACGATAGAAGAATCCGGGGAAGTCCTCACCCGGCTCCGCGACAGAAAAAACGCCGCGCCCGCCTAGCCCCTACGCCAGATCCTCATAAGCAACCTTCGGGCTGTCTTTTTTATCCGTCAGTTTCCGGGCCAGGGAGGCCTCAAGGAAGGCGTCAAGGTCGCCGTCGAGGACGCCCTGCGTATCCGATGTTTCAAGCCCGGTGCGGAGATCTTTAATCAGCTGGTAAGGGTGGAGGACGTAAGAGCGTATCTGGTGGCCGAAGCCGATGTCGGTCTTGGCCGCTTCTTTCTCGTCCCGGAGCGCTTCCCGCGCCTGGATTTCGCGTTCATAGAGTTTCGCCTGCAGCATCTTCATGGCGGCGGCGCGGTTCTGGTGCTGCGATCGCTGGTTCTGACAGGCGACGACAATGTTCGTCGGCAAGTGCGTCAGGCGCACGGCGCTGTCGGTCTTGTTGACGTGCTGTCCGCCGGCGCCCTGTGAACGGTAAGTATCCACGCGCAGGTCTTTGTCCTCAATTTTAATATCGATATTTTCATCCACCACCGGCGTCACGGCGACGGAGCAAAAACTGGTATGCCGCCGGGCGTTGGAATCATAAGGGGAGATGCGCACCAGACGGTGCACGCCCGATTCCGCCTTCAGCCAGCCATAGGCATTCTCGCCCGAAATCTCGAGAGTGGCGTTCTTGATGCCGGCGACTTCGCCGTCCTGCTTGTCCATCAGGGAAAGCTTATAGCCCTTTTTATCCGCCCAACGCATATACATGCGGAAGATCATGCCCGCCCAGTCGCAGGCCTCGGTGCCGCCGGCGCCGGCGTTGATTTGCAGATAGGCGTCATTGGCGTCCAGCTCGCCGGATAGCAGGCTCGCCAGGCCGCGCTTGGCGACTTCATTCTTTAATGTCAGGAGATTTTTTTCCGCCTCGGCGACAATCCCGGCATCGCCTTCCAGCTCGCCCAGCTCGATCATGCCGAAATTATCGTCCAGCGTCGCCTGCAGGGATTTGACCGAGGCGATCTGGTTATCGAGGCGCGTGCGCTCTTTCAGGATTTTCTGGGCGCGTTCCGGATTTTCCCAGAGGGTGGGATCCTCCGCGAGGGAGTTCAGTTCCGCAAGCCTGTGCAGCGCGCGGTCCCAGTCAAAGATGCCTCCTCAGCAGATCCAGCGAGGACTTGATGTCGCTCACAGCTGCCAGAATTTCGGATTTCATTGCCCGTCCCTCTATAACTTATGCCGCGATCGGCAACGGCTCTACGCCGGCAAAATGCGCGATCATTTTCTGCACGAATGCCGGCATGTCGCCGGCAACGTCCCCGGTCATCACCGGACTTTGACTATAATCCAGTTTCGCCAGCAGTTCCACCGCCTCGCCCATCAGGCAGGCCGGCTTCTTTGCCGCAATAAAGCTGGTCAGGATGCGTTCAACATGGGGATTGGCGGCAAGTTTTTGCACGCTGCGCGTACCGTTCGGCACCACCAGCAGGTCAAAATCGGAACCCAAAGCCATACTGATCTGGATATCGACCGGGAAATACAGTCCCCAGGCGTTATTGTTCCAGCTGTTCACCAGGCCGGGCTCGGTGCCGACGGTTTTAATGCTCGCGCCGGCCTTCAGCAAGTCGCGCTGGACAACGGACATCGCCGCTTCATCGACGCCATTGGATACAAGAATAAGAACTTTTTTACCGCTCAGCAGTTGAGTCATGTTTTCGATATCTCCATGTTATTATTGATTATTTTGGAAGATGCGGAGGGAATCCCCTTTGATTGAGAGGGGACACCTTAATTTTCTTTATGCATAAAGTCAATGTTTTTCTCAAAACATCAGGGACAAGTCTTAATCTTCCGAACCTATCTGCCGAACTTGGCTTCCGTGACATTGCCCGCGCGTTCGGCATCCTGATATTTTTTTGAACCGATCTCGACCTTCAAAGCATCGACGAGATCCAGTTTTTCCCAGGTAAAGCCGCCGTCCGCCTCCGGCACGCGGCCGAAATGGCCATAGGCTGCGGTACGCGCATAGATCGGCTTGTTCAGCGCCAGACGCTCGCGAATGGAACGCGGGCGGAAATCGGCAACTTCCTGCAAGGCGCGCGAAATCGCCTCATCGTTGAAACGTCCCGTGCCGTGGGTGTTCACGTAGATGGAAA
>JAIOQI010000027.1:6191-9101 GCA_021413445.1 Alphaproteobacteria bacterium
ACACGCCGATCGCATAGGAAAGCTGGATGGTGCATCTCTCGGCCAGTCCGGCGGCAACAATGTTTTTGGCCGCATGACGCGCGGCATAAGCGGCTGAACGATCCACCTTGGTCGGATCCTTGCCAGAGAAGGCACCGCCGCCGTGCGGGGCCGCACCGCCGTAGGTATCAACGATAATCTTGCGCCCGGTCAGGCCGCAATCGCCGTCAGGGCCGCCGATCACGAAACGGCCGGTCGGATTGACGTAGAAATGCTGCTCGTCGCACATCCAGCCTTCAGGCAGAATATTGATAACATGCGGGCGCACCATTTCGCGGACTTCCTCCTGGGAAACGCTGGCGTCATGCTGCGTCGATACGACGATGGAGGTGGCGCGGACCGGCTTGCCGTTCACATACTCAAGGCTGACCTGGCTCTTGGCGTCAGGCCCCAGGTTGAAAAGGGCGCCGGAATGGCGCGCTTCGGCCAGGGATTTCAAAATGGCGTGCGAATACTGTATCGGCGCCGGCATGAGAGTTTCGGTTTCGCGGCAGGCATAGCCGAACATGATCCCCTGGTCGCCCGCGCCTTCGTCCTTGTTGCCGGCGGCATCGACGCCCTGCGCGATGTCGGCAGACTGCGCATGCAGGCGGATGTCCACCTGGATTTTTTCCCAATGGAAAGCTTCCTGCTTGTAGCCGATGTCGCGGACGGCGTGACGCGCCACGGTCTCGATCATGTCTTTGGTGATGGATTTCGGTCCGCGCGTCTCGCCAGCGATGCAGAGGAACCCCGTCGTCGCCAGGCACTCAACCGCCGCGCGCGCCTCAGGGTCGGCGTTCAGGTACGCATCAACGATGGCATCCGAAATACGGTCGCATACCTTGTCGGGATGCCCCTCACCTACGGATTCACTGGTAAAAACATATTTTTGATCGGCCACGGCAATACCTGCACTGTTCTTGTTAAGGGGTATGGAGCGTGGATATTAGCCTGACTATAAAAGCGCAATCAACAGTAAAAAGCGCAGTTCAGGCCTTTTCCGCGTCATTGCTGGAATTTGACATGGCTTTGGCCATCTCAAGGATCTGCTTTTTCAGGGGCACGCTTTTGATTTTTGAATACGCCCGTACAAGTTCCAGAACATCCTTTTTCATCAGGGGATCTTCTTCCAAGGGCTCCTGCCTGGTATCGGAAAAACCCTTCAGGGCCAGGCCCTTGCCGTTGGGGCGCGCCACGGAGAAGCTGCCTTCAAAGAAGTAATCGACCGGAGCCTTCAGGGTCCGGCAAATATCGACCAGCCGGCTGACGCTGATGCGGTTGGTGCCCCGCTCGTACTTCTGAACCTGCTGAAAGGTAAGGCCGATTGATTTCGCCAGCTCTTCCTGGCTGAGACCCAGAACCAGCCGCCGCGACTTTACCTTGGCGCCGACATAAACATCGACCGGGTTTGGCCCATCCTCTTCTGTTTTTGTGCGCGCCATTTGATCCTCCGCATAAGTTGACCGTGAATACACGTATCTATATTCAATCAGTCTATCAAATACAACCCTGTATTGTCAACATACGGCTGTATTCAGGGCTGGATATTATCTTTTAAAATCAATGCTGAAAAAGTATCATTTGATCCTATTGGGATATATTTTTCTGGCAAAAGCAGAGAAAAACTATTTCTTCCCCATGAAATTAAGGCTAGTGATAAGACCTACGCATAAACGATCCGGAGCACCCCATTTCATGACAAAGCCCCTGAATGTCGCCATATCGCAGCTGCCACACGCAGAGGGCATCAGCCTTCCCAAATATGCCACCGAGCATGCAGCCGGCATGGATCTGGAAGCGGCGATCGATGCCCCCCTCACCTTAAAACCCGGGGAACGCATCCTGGTGCCGACCGGCATCGCCATTGCCCTGCCCCCAGGCTACGAGGCGCAGATCCGCCCCCGCTCAGGCCTTGCCGCCAAGAACGGCCTCACCGTCCTGAATTCCCCCGGCACGATTGACGCCGATTACCGCGGCGAGATCAAGGTCATCCTTATCAATCTTGGCGCCGAACCGTTCACGATCGAACGCGGCATGCGCGTTGCGCAAATGGTGGTCGCCGCCCACAGCAGCGTCGTCTGGAACGCCGTCGGCTCCCTTGACGAGACGACGCGCGGCGCCGGCGGATTTGGCTCCACGGGGACGCAGTCGAAAAAAGCGGTCTCCTGATGCGCATCTACGACCACATCTGGGAGACGATCGGCAATACGCCGCTGGTGCGTATTCCCAAGCTTTCCAAAGAATACGGCGTTAAGGCCGACATCCTGCTGAAGCTGGAATTTTTCAACCCTCTCTCCAGCGTCAAGGACAGGCTGGCGCTCGCCCTGATCAATGATGGCGAGAAGAACGGCAAAATAAAACCCGGCACGGTGATTATCGAGCCGACCTCCGGCAATACCGGCATCGGCCTTGCTTTCATCTGCGCGGCGAAAGGTTATAAACTGATCCTGACGATGCCGGAGAGCATGTCCTTCGAGCGCCGCAAGATGCTGAAGCTCTTCGGCGCCGAACTCGTCCTGACGCCCGCTGAGCAGGGCATCAGCGGCGCGGTAGCAAAGGCCGAGGAATTGCTGAAGCAGTATCCTGACAGCTGGATGCCTTCGCAGATGAGTAATCCGGCCAACCCTGCCATCCACCGCGCCACGACGGCGGAAGAAATCTGGCGTGACACGGAGGGCAAGGTAGATGTGCTGGTCGCAGGCACCGGCACAGGCGGCACGCTGACGGGCATCGCGCAGGTGATCAAGTCGCGCAAGCCTTCTTTCAGGGTTGTGGCCGTCGAGCCCGCCGAGAGCCCGGTCATCTCCGGCGGTACGCATACGCCGCACAAGATTCAGGGCATCGGCCCCGGCTTTATTCCGGACAATCTGGACGTCAAGCTGATCGATG
>JAIOQI010000024.1 GCA_021413445.1 Alphaproteobacteria bacterium
CCGTGTCGGTCTTGGCATAGACGACCAGCGTATGCGCGTCGGGGCCGTTGGTGATCCACATCTTGTTGCCGTTCAGGATATAATGGCCGCCTTTTTTCTCGGCCTTCAGCTTCATCGACACGACGTCCGAACCGGCGCCGGTTTCCGACATCGCCAGCGCGCCGATTTTCTTGCCGGCGCAGAGGTCGGGCAGGTATTTCAGTTTCTGTTCGCGTGTGCCGTTGAGGCTGATCTGGTTGACGCAGAGGTTGGAAAACGCGCCATAGGACAAGCCCACGCTGGCCGAGGCGCGGCTGATTTCCTCCATGGCGATGATGTGCTCCATGTAGCCCATGCCGGTGCCGCCGAATTCCGGATCGACGGTGATGCCGAGCAGCCCCAGCCGCCCCATCTCCGGCCACAGGTCGTTGGGGAAGGCATTGCTGTGGTCGATGTCGGCGGCGCGCGGTGCGATCTTGCTCTGCGCGAAATGCTTCACCGACTGGCGCAGCATGTCGGTGGTTTCGCCCAGCTCAAAGTTGAGGGAGGGGAATGATTTTGCGACCGGAACGTAACTTTCTTTAGCCATGCGGACCCCCTTATTTTCAGTCCCCACCTTAAAACAAACGCCGAAAAAGGGCGATAAATCATATAATTAGCATAATATATTGACATAATACAAAAATTATACTAAAGTAACTGCACCTTAATCAACGCCGGAGAGAAACCATGATGAACAAACTCAAACAGAAGCTCGATAACGCCTTCACCGCCGCCGCGAAAAGCTACGATGAGCTGCGGGCCTCTGTTCCCGACTACGTGCCGGTCAGCGCCATCGGCGTTTTTGCCGTTGAACTGGGCAAGGAATTGATCGGCAAGGGCTCCTCCGGGAATCAGTCGAAACCTTAAACCATCAGCAGGAATTTCAGGCAGTGGGCAAGCTCGACAAAAAAACCAAAAAAGAAATCAGGGAAGTGATTCAGAAATATATAAGGGTGGATAATCGTACCTTCATCAAACGCACCGGCATCATCTCCGGAACCCTGATTAGCCTTGGGCTGGGGCTGGATCTGCTTTTGACGGGAGGCCTTTTCTCTATCGGTACATTCATGGTGGGGGGTCTGGGTTGCGGCGTAGGAGTAATAGGAAGCACAGCCGTATTACATGACAGTATAAAAAAATCCAGAACAAATGCAGCGGCTCAGACTCTTAACTCCGACTTGGACGTAGAGGGAACTCTGCTAATAATGGAATCCGACCTCCGTAGCGCTTTCAGCAAAGCCACCACACCGGACGCCGCGCCCGAAGATAAAAACAAGTTCCTGCTGCTGGCCGATGAAATCGGGCGGGATGTCAAAAAACTTTCTCCCGCCTTCAAAATCGTTTCCGGCGGGCCGAATGGTTTCGGCACGGAGAAATACGAATTTATCATTGATGAGGAAAAGCGCCTTACCCTCGATCAGGCGCGGCACGACGTCACTCAACCATCCCCTCCGCCGCCGCCCAAAAAACTGACGCCGGAGCAGGAAGAGATTCAGCGGCTCAAGACGCGGATCGCCGCTCTCGAAAACCCGCCGATTGTCAGGCTCGACAAAAACCCGCCGCAACCTTAAACCATCAGCCAGCTCGCCAGTCCCAGAAAAGAAAAAAAGCCGACGATATCCGTGACGGTGGTGAGGAACACCACGGCGGATTGCGCCGGGTCGTGGCCCATGCGCTCCATGATGATGGGGATAAGGGCGCCGGAAAACCCGGCGGCGATCAGGTTCATGACCATGGCCGCGCCGATAATCATCCCCAGCTGCGGATTGTGAAACCAGAGAAAGACCACCGTTCCCATGATGAGGGCGAAAAGGATGCCGTCAATCAGGGCGACAATGACTTCTTTCTGGATCACGCGCAGGCTGTTGGCGGAGGAGAGGTCCTTGGTGGCCAGCGCGCGGACCGCGACGGCCAGTGTCTGCGTCCCGGCGTTGCCGCCCATCGAGGCCACGATCGGCATCAGCACGGCCAGCACGGCGATTTTGGCGATGGTATCCTCGAAAAAACTGATGACGATGGAGGCGGCGATCGCGGTCAGCAGGTTGATTGCCAGCCAGAAAAACCGCGAATTGGCGGTGGCGATGACCGAGCTGTGAATGTCGCTGTCGCTGACCCCGCTGATGTTGAGGAAGTCCTTTTCCGCCTCGGCGTGGATGACATCGACGATGTCATCGACAGTGAGGACGCCGATCAGCCGCTCGTCCTCGTCGATGACCGGCGCGGAGAGCAGGTCCTTGCGGCTGAACAGCAGCGCCGCCTGCCCCTGGTCCATGGTCACCGGCACCGTGATATGCTCCTCACCGACCAGCGTGTCGATCTTGACCGAACGCTGCGCGCACAGGACGTTGCTCAGCGCCACGGCGCCGACGAAGCGGTGCATGGGATCGACGATGAAGATGTTGTAGAACTTTTCCGGCATGGTGCTGGCGACGGCGCGCAGGTAATCGACGGTCTTGCCCACCGTCCAGAACTGCGGGATGGCGACGAATTCCCGCTGCATCAGGCGGCCGGCGCTGCCTTCGGGGTAGGTCAGGCCCTCCTCGACGGCGGCGCGCAGGTTGCGGTTGAGGTGGCGCATGATGTCGCCGCGGCGCTCCTCGTCGAGGTGGGCGATCAGGTGGATGGCGTCGTCGCTGTCGAGCCGGTTGACGATGGAGGCGATATGCCGCGCCGACATGTGCTCCAGCAGGTCATTGAGGATCTCGCGGTCGAGATAGGAGAAGGTTTCCGGGTTGAGCTCGTTCTCCAGCATTTCCACCAGCTTGTGGCGGCGGTCGCTGTCGAGCTTGACGATCAGCTCCCCGGCGTCCGCCGCCGGCAGCTCGCGGCACAGCTCCTGGACGCGGTCCGCATCGTCAGCCGCCAGCAGCCCGGCGATTTCCTGGATGAACTCGTCCCGCAGGCCGACTTGCTGTTCTTCGGCTTCCGTCCCCGCTTCCTGGCTCTTTAGCTGTTCATCTTCTTCCATGTTTTTTGCGGCCGGCGACCCTGCTCTTTGTTTTGCGCGTGTGCTTCTTCTTTTCCAGCTGCCCGGCGTCGGCGCAGGCGTAGGCGGCGGCGTTGAGGATGCCGCGCGAAGTGACGGAGGGGATCAGGATCTGCGCCGATTTTTTGGTGCCCATCAGCAGGGGACCCACCACGATGCCGTCGCCGATCACCTTCAGCATGTGAAAGGTGATGTTGGCGGCGTCGATATTGGGCATGATGAGGAGATTGGCCTGGCCCTTGAGTTCCGAATGGGGAAACAGCTTGGCGCGGATCTCCTCTTTTCGGCTCGATGCCGAATTTTTTCACTTCCGCGGCGGCCAGCAGGGTCATGGCGCAGATCTGCTCGGCGCTCGGGTTCTCGTTGATGAAGGCGTCGCAGATGAAATAGACGCCCTTGGTGAGGATCATCGCGCTCAGGGTGGCATAGGTGCTGGCGCCGTCCGCCATGCCGATAATCTCGGTGATATGCCGGAAGTGGTGGTCGTAACGGCCGATAGTGCCGCAGATCATCGTGTCGGCGTCGTTTTTGTGCACCATCAGGGCGGCGATCACCGTGTTGCGGGTGCGCACGATCTGCTTGGCGCTGGCGGGGGTCACGCCCTTGCGCTCCATCAGCTTGTGGTAGCTTTGCCAGTAGTCGTTGAAACGCGGATCGCTTTCGGGGTTGACGAGCTCGAAGTCGCGGCCCTTCTGCAGGCGCAGGCCGACCTTCTTGATGCGGTTGAGCACGACTTCCTCCCGGCCGATCAGGATCGGCCGGGCGAGGTTATCATCGACCATGGTCTGCACGGCGTGCAGCACGCGGGTTTCCTCGCCCTCGGCGAAAGCGATCCGCTGGGGGCGGGCGGCGGCGCGGGCGTAAATCGGCTGCATCAGCTGGCCGGACTTGAAAATATGCTTTTCCAGCCGCTGGCGGTAGGCGGCGAAATCCTTGATCGGGCGGGTGGCGACGCCGCTCGTCATCGCCGCCTTGGCCACGGCGGGGGACAGCTCCAGGATCAGGCGTGAATCGAACGGTTTGGGAATCAGGTATTCGGGGCCGAACTTGAGGGGGATGTCGCCATAGACGGCGGTGATTTCCGCGCTGGCCTCCGCCATGGTCAGGGCCGAGAGGGCCTTGACGCAGGCCAGTTTCATGGCCTCGTTGATGGTGGTGGCGCCGACATCGAGTGCGCCGCGGAAGATGAAGGGGAAGCACAGCGCGTTGTTGACCTGGTTGGGATAGTCCGAGCGGCCGGTGCAGATCACGGCATTCGGCTTGGCGGCGCGCGCCTCCTCGGGCATGATTTCCGGCGTCGGGTTGGCGAGCGCCATGATGAGGGGCGCATCGGCCATGGTTTTGACCATGGATTTATCGAGCACGTTCGGGCCTGAGAGGCCGAGGAAGACGTCGGCCCCCTTGATGGCGTCCTTCAGCGTGCGCTGCTTGGTATCCTGGACGAAAGGCAGCTTGGCGTCATCCATGCCCTCATTGCGGCCCTTGTAAACAACGCCGGCGCGGTCGGTGAGGGTGATGTTTTTCTTCGGCAGGCCGAGCGCCACCAGCAGGTTGACGCAGGCGATCGCCGCCGCGCCGGCGCCGCTGCTCACCAGCTTCACTTTTTTTATGTCGCGGCCGGAATAGGCCAGCCAGTTGCTGAAGGCGGCGCCGACGATGATGGCGGTGCCGTGCTGGTCGTCATGAAAGACGGGGATCTTCATCTTTTCTTTCAGGCGGCGCTCGATCTCGAAGCATTCCGGCGCCTTGATGTCCTCCAGGTTGATGCCGCCGAAGCTCGGCTCCAGCGAGGCGATGATATCGACCAGCTTGTCGATGTTCTTCTCGTCGATTTCGATGTCGATGGCGTCGATGCCGGCGAATTTCTTGAACAGGACGGACTTGCCCTCCATCACCGGCTTGGCGGCGAGCGGGCCGATGTCGCCCAGCCCCAAAACCGCGGTGCCGTTGGTGATGATGGCGACCAGGTTGCCGCGCGCGGTGTATTCGCTGACGCAGGCCGGGTCGGCTTCGATTTCCTTGCACGGCGCCGCCACGCCGGGGGAATAGGCCAGCGCCAGGTCGCGCTGGGTCGCAATCGCCTTGGTCGGCGTGATGGATATTTTCCCGGGGCCGTTCGGATTCCTGTGGTACTCGAGCGCGTCTTCGTAGAATGAATCTTTTTTAATGTCCATGGCAAAACCCCGTTCCGGAAAACCCGAGCCAAGAATTATAGGCTCAGGAAAATGAAAGTATATTCTGATTTCGGGTTTCTGGCTTGTGGTTTTTGAATAATAGACTTGCTAAAGCGCGGCCTTTTCACAGGCGGGCTTCGGCATATAAAAAATATAAGCGAAAGGGAGATGGTGCGGTCGAAAAGACTCGAACTTTCACGGGTTGCCCCACAGCCACCTCAAGGCTGCGCGTCTACCAATTCCGCCACGACCGCATATCGTAGATGATTTTTAGAGGTAGATAATCAAAGTAGTGTTTCAATAACAGATCACTAAAAATAAGGCAAGCACGTTCAGTTTTTATATTATGTACAATGAAAAAAAGGAGCGTTACGGCGGATTTTTGCTATATTCAGGAAATGACGGTGATGCAGAAAACAGTCCATTGGCAGACGGAACAAGCGCTGGTCGATTACGACCGCGCGGTGGCCTTCATGGAAGCAAAGGCCGCGGCGATTCGCGAGCGGGGCGATGACGACCTGGTCTGGCTGCTCGAACACCCGCCGCTCTATACCGCCGGCACCAGCGCGAAAGGGCACGACCTTGTCGCGCCGGCGTTTCCTGTTTATGCGACCGGGCGCGGCGGGCAATATACCTATCACGGTCCCGGCCAGCGCGTCGCCTATGTGATGCTGGATTTGCAGCGGCGCGGCAGCGACTTGCGCAAGTACATCAGCGATCTCGAGGAATGGATTATCGTTACGCTGAAAGAGTTCGGCGTCAGGGGCGAGCGCCGCGCGGGCCGCGTCGGCATCTGGGTCGCGGCGCAGGGGTCGGAGGCGAAAGTCGCCGCCATCGGCGTGCGGGTGCGGAAATGGGTCACCTATCACGGGCTGGCGATCAACCTTGATCCCGATCTGACCCATTTTAAAGGAATTGTCCCCTGCGGCATCCGGGAATACGGGGTTACCTCGCTGCGGGAGCTGGGAGCCGCCGTTTCCATGGCGGAGCTGGATGACGCCCTGCGCCGGAGCTGGGACCGTGTTTTCTCATGAACATCATTGTGGAAACAAAATCGCCGGCCGCGAGCACCGGGACCCTGAAAATAGGCCCGCATGTTTTTGACTGCACGCTGGGGCGGGCCGGGGTTATCGCCGCGGCGGACAAAAAAGAAGGCGACGGCAAGACGCCGCTGGGGACTTTTCCGCTGCGTTACCTGCTCTACCGCGCCGACCGCGTGCCGAAGCCGGAAACCGGGCTGAAAACCGAAATCCTGGCGCCGGAGACCGGCTGGTGCGAAGACCCCGCGCATCCCGACTACAACAAAAAAATCACCCTGCCGCACCCCGCCGTGCATGACCGCATGACGCGGGAGGACCATCTTTACGACTATATGGTGGTCGTGGGATATAACGATGCGCCGGCGGTGGCGGGCAAGGGCAGCGCCATTTTTATGCATCTGGCGCGAACCGACTTTACGCCGACGGCCGGCTGCGTCGGGCTGAAAAAGGAGGATCTGCTGGCGGTGCTGAAGCTTTGCGGCGCCGCTGCGCAGATCACAATTTTGCCGCCGTCCTGATTCTCGGTCTTGACCTCTTAAGGGAAGGCCTTAGAGTCGGGGATAGTTTAGAAACGAGGTAATAGATATGGCAAAAACCATCCAAAAACAAAAAGCCGCAGGCAAGGTCACGGGGAATGTGCATGACATTTCCGGCAACCGCCTGAAGTCGTTCATCGAGCGCGTCGAGCGGCTGGAAGAAGAAAAAAAAGCCATCGCCGAGGACATTCGCGATGTGTACGGCGAAGCCAAGGGCACCGGGTTTGACGCGAAGGTCATGCGCAAGATCGTGTCCCTGCGCCGGACCAACCTCGAAAAACGCCGCGAGGAGCAGGAACTGCTCGACCTTTATATGGCCGCCATCGGCATGGTTGAGTGACGGTGCGGGGAAAGGGTTCACAAAAGTTTCTGTTGATGATGCTGATGACGGCGGCGGTTTTCCTGTGCCTGTCGTCCGCGCCGGCGCCGGCGGCCGATAACGACACGGCGAATTTTGAAACGGGCCTCACCTATTACAACCAGAGCAATTACGACGAGGCGGCGCGCATTTTCTGGCGGCTGGCCGGCACCGGCGACCCGCGCGCCCAATATTACCTGGGTATCATGATGTCCACCGGCAAGGGGACATCCAAAGACGCCTTCGGCGCCGCCGGCTGGATGCGCAAGGCGGCGGATCAGGGATATGTTTCCGCCATGACCTATCTGGGCTATGCCTACAGCGTCGGCCAGGGCGTGACCCCCAACCAGGGCGAGGCCTACAAATGGTACGCCTGGGCGGCCAAGCGGGGCGATGCCGTCGCCCGGAACAGCCTAGGGATGATGTGCCGCGACGGGCGCGGCTGCAAACAGGACCTGAAGCTCGCGGCGCAGTTGTTTCTCCTTTCGGCCCTGCAGGGCCATGCGCGGGCGCAGTATAATCTGGCCAGCATGAACCTCCTCGGCCAGGGCATGAGGGTGAATTACGCGGCGGCAGCGCGCTGGTACGACGCCGCCGCGAAGCAGAACGATATGTATGCGCAAAATGCGCTGGCCACCATGTACCGTTTCGGCATGGGCGTGGACAGGGACCCGGCGAAGGCATTGGCGCTGTATCAGCAGGCGGCGGATCAGGGCCATGCCGATTCAATCGTCAGTATCGCGAAGATGTACGAAAATGCGGAGGGCGACAGCACCAAAGGCCCGTCGGACGTCGCGCTGTGGTACGCCAAGGCGGCCAATCAGGGCAATGTCGAGGCGATGCACAAGCTGGCTTCCTTTTACGAGAAGGGTGTGGGCGTGCTGCAGGATATCAATGAAGCGGCGCGCTGGTACAAAAAGGCCGGCGAGGAAAACGGCTATGCGCCTTCGCGGCTGGCGCTGGCCCATCTTTATGAGACGGGCAGCGGCGTGGAGAAAGACCTGAGCAAGGCCCGCGGCATCTACCAGAAGGGGGCGGAGACGGGCGATCCTTACAGCCAGCTGGCGCTGGGGCGCCTTTATAAATCCGGTGAGGGCGTCAGGGCGGATCCCGTGACGGCTTACCAGTGGCTGGCTTTAGCGGCGAATGCGCTGCCGGACGGGGAGGACAAAAACACCGCCGTGGTGGCGCGTATTGAAATCGCCAATTCCATGTCGGAAACCCAGCTCAACGAGGCCCGCCAGAAGGTCAGCAACTGGAAGCCGGTTGCTCCTCCCGCGGCAAAACCAAAGATTCAGTAAAAAGCCAATCAGAAAAAAAAACGGCCGGAGTTCTCTTCCGGCCGTTTTTTATTCAGGTCAGAAAGTTGTCTCACGCAGCGACGCTGAACAGCTTTTTGTGATTGGCGACGATGGCCTCGACCACGCCGGGATCGGCGAGGGTCGAGGTGTCGCCCAGCTGGTCGAAGGCGTTTTCAGCGACCTTGCGCAAAATCCGGCGCATGATCTTGCCGGAGCGGGTCTTGGGCAGGCCGGGCACGAAGAGGACCACTTCGGGCGTCGCAATCGGGCCGATGACCTTGCGCACATGCTGGACCAGCTCCTTGCGCAGGTCTTCGCCGGGGGCTTCATCGCCCATCAGGACCACATAGGCATAGATGCCCTCGCCCTTGATGTCGTGCGGATAGCCGACCACGGCGGATTCGGCGATTTTGGGATGGGAGTTGAGGGCGTCCTCCACCTCCGCCGTGCCGATGCGGTGGCCGGAGACCTTGATGACGTCATCGACGCGACCGGTGATGCGGTAGTAGCCGTCCTTGTCGCGCTTGGCGCCGTCGCCGGTGGTGTACATGCCCTTGAAGGTCGAGAAATAGGTCTGCACGAAGCGGGCGTGGTCGCGATAGACGGTGCGCATCTGTCCCGGCCAGCTGTCGAGGATGACGAGGTTGCCCTCGGTTTCGCCTTCCTGGATCTTGCCGGCATTATCGACGATCGCCATCCGCACGCCGAAGAACGGGAAGGAGGCATGGGCCGGCTTCAGCGCGTGGGCGCCGGGCAGCGGGGTGACGAGGATGCCGCCGGTCTCGGTCTGCCACCAGGTATCGACGATCGGGCAGCGGTTGTCGCCGACGACGTCGTAATACCACAGCCAGGCTTCCTCGTTGATCGGTTCGCCGACCGAGCCGAGGATGCGCAGCGACTGGCGGCTGTATTTCTTGACCCAGCTGTCGCCTTCGCGCAGCAGCGAGCGGATGGCGGTCGGCGCGGTGTAGAAGATGTTGACCTGATGCTTGTCGATCACCTGCCAGAAGCGCCCGAAGTCGGGATAGTTCGGCACGCCTTCGAAGACCAGCGAGGTCGCGCCGTTGGCCAGCGGTCCATAGACGATGTAGCTGTGGCCGGTGATCCAGCCGACGTCGGCGGTGCACCAGAAAACCTCTTTGTCGTGATAATCGAACACGTATTCATGGGTCATGGAGGCGAAAACCATGTAGCCGCCGGTGGTGTGCAGCACGCCTTTGGGCTTGCCGGTCGAGCCGGAGGTGTAGAGGATGAACAGCGGGTCTTCGGCGTTCATTTCCTCCGGCTTGCACTCGGTCGATTGCCGGGCGCAGATGTCCTGATACCAGACGTCGCGCTTGTCGTTCCAGGCGATTTTGCCGCCGGTGCGCTTATAGACGAATACCGTATGCACTTCCGGGCAGTCCTGCAGCGCCTCGTCGGTATTGGCCTTGAGCGGGATTTTTTTGGCGCCGCGCACACCCTCGTCGGCGGTGATGACCACTTTTGAATCGCAGTCCTGGATGCGGCCCTTGAGCGATGCCGGCGAAAAGCCGCCGAAGACCACGGAGTGCACCGCGCCAATGCGGGCGCAGGCGAGCATGGCATAGACCGCCTCGGGGATCATCGGCATGTAGATGGTGACGCGGTCGCCTTTTTTCACGCCGCGCGCCTTCAGGGCGTTGGCGAGCCTGCACACTTCGTCCTTCAGCTGCGCATAGGTGATTTTGGAGCTGTCGTTGGGGTCGTCGCCCTCGCGGATCAGCGCCACCTGGCCGGCGCGCGCGGGCAGGTGACGGTCGATGCAGTTGACGCAGGCGTTCAGGGTGCCGTCGTAAAACCAGCGGATGCGGGCGTTGTCGTTGAAATCAACATCCTTGACCTGCGTGTAGGGTTTCATCCAGTCGATGCGCTTGCTGTGCTCGGCCCAGAATTTCCCGGGATTTTCGATGGATTCCTTGTACATCGCCGCATATTTTTCAGCGGTGATCTTGGCGCCTTTGGCGATGGCCGCCGGAACGGGGAATATCTCGGGATGGGCGGGGTGAATTTTATGCTCGGTCATGGGGCAATACCTCTTTAAAAAATGCGTTAGGGGGCAAGAATAGCAAGGATTCCCGGGGCGTCCAGAGGATTTCCCGATATTTTTAACAGAATTTATTGACATAAACAGATAGGGTGGTTCCCCGATTGATAAATCCGCGCCGCCCCGTCCTTTGACCGGGCGGCGTTTTTTTATAATCATTTCAGCCCAGAAAGCGTCACCCCCGCTAAGGCAGGGTGACGATTGAGGGTTGGTATTTGCCCCTGAATGCTATAAAAGTGAGTGATAAATTCACTGATATAAGGATCTTTCATGGCGCGCACCGCCACGCTTTTTGTCTGCCAGGCTTGCGGCTCCTCCCACAACAAGTGGGCGGGGAAGTGCGAGGCTTGCGGGGAATGGAATACCATCGTCGAGGAGATCGTGGCCGAGCGTCCGCCGCAGGGGCTGGGCAAGGTTAAGGGCCGGGTGGTTGAATTCGCGGCGCTCTCCGGCGTGTCCGCGGTCCAGCCGCGCCGGAAGACCGGCATCGAGGAATTCGACCGCGTCACCGGCGGCGGGCTGGTGGCGGGTTCCGCCATCCTCATCGGCGGCGACCCCGGCATCGGCAAATCGACCATCCTGTTGCAGGCGGTGGCGCTGCTCTCCAAAAAAGCCAAATGCGCCTATATCTCAGGCGAGGAATCCATCGACCAGATCCGCATGCGCGCCTTGCGCCTCGGGCTGGCGGATGCCTCTGTTGATCTCGCCTCGGTGACCAGCGTCCGCGACATCATCTCCACCATGGACCGGGAAAAATTCGACGTGGTGGTGATTGACTCGATCCAGACCATGTACCTCGACAACCTCGATTCCGCGCCCGGCACGGTGGCGCAGGTGCGCGCCGCGGCGCAGGAGCTGATTCGCACCGCCAAGCGCCGCGGCACCTGCCTGCTCATCGTCGGCCACGTCACCAAGGACGGCCAGATCGCGGGGCCGCGCGTGCTGGAGCACATGGTCGACACCGTGCTTTATTTCGAGGGCGACCGCGGCCACACCTTCCGCATCCTGCGCGCGGTCAAGAACCGCTTCGGCCCCACCGACGAGATCGGCGTTTTCGAGATGGGCGATCTGGGGCTGCAGGAAGTCACCAACCCCTCCGAACTCTTTTTGTCGCAGCGCAACCAGGAAATCTCCGGCAGCGCCGTCTTCGCCGGCATGGAAGGCACGCGCCCGGTATTGGTGGAAATCCAGGCGCTGGTGGCGCCGTCGCCGCTGGGCACGCCGCGCCGCGCCGTGATCGGCTGGGACGCCGCGCGCCTCGCCATGGTGCTGGCGGTGCTGGAAGCGCGCTGCGGCGTGCAGATCGGCCCCAACGATGTTTATCTGAATGTCGCGGGGGGGCTGCGCATCACCGAGCCGGCGGCGGACCTTGCCGTGGCGGCGGCGCTGGTCAGCTCGCTGTCCGGTGTGCCGGTGCCGTCCGACATGGTGATCTTCGGCGAGATCGGTCTTTCCGGCGAGATCCGCAACGTCGGCCAGCCGGACAAGCGCCTGAAGGAAGCGGCGAAGCTCGGCTTCCGCCACGCGCTGATCCCCGCCCCCGCCAAAGCCGCCAAGGATAAAAAGGACGACCTGCGCCTGACGCAGGTCAGGCACCTGAAAGACATACTGCCCTTATTCACGGAGGATACCTGACCTATGACCGCACTCGCCCTGGATATCGCCATTGGCTTTGTTATCCTGCTTTCCACCGTGGCCGCCTACTTTCGCGGTTTTGTCAAAGAAGTCTTCACGCTGATCGGGATTACGGTGGCCGTTTTCTTCGCCTACAAGTTCGGCCATTTGCTGGTGCCGGAGTTCAACCAATGGCTGCATGTCCCCGCCGAGGGCGACAAGGCCAAGGTCGAGCTGATCTGGGGCCTGCTGTCCCCCGCCATGGCTTCGAAAGTAGCCGCCTATGGCGGGACTTTCCTGCTGGTTTTTGTGGTGATGACCCTGACGGGATATTTTTTATCGCGCTGGATCAAGGAAACGGGCTTAGGGATCGTCGATCGCCTGCTCGGCGGCGCCTTTGGCTTCCTGCGCGGGTTTTTGCTGGTTTTCCTGATTTATGTGCCCAGCACCTACCTGATCGACCAGAAAAAACTTCCCGAATGGACCAAGGAGTCTTTCAGCCTGCCGATTTTGCAGAGCACGCTGGCCTGGACGACCCGGACTTTCGAGCTGGACAAGAAAATCGAGGACCAGGGGAGCGGCATTGCGATCAAGCTCGACAAGATCGATATTGACAAGCTCGGCGGCGATGTTCGCAGCCAGGCCGAGGAAGAATTGAAAGCAGCCATCGAGAGGGAGGAAAAGGAAACCCAGAAGATGGCCCCGGAGGCGCCGCCTTCAGAACCGCTGAACGAGCCGGAGGGCGGGGAACCAGTCCCGGATCCGGCCGCCGCGCCATCCCTTCCGTAAAGGAGAGCCGCCATGAGCCGCCGGAAACGCAAATGGAAACTGAAATACCTGGCCGCCGCCATTTTGGCGGGAGCCGCTGCGGCGTTCCTGTTTTTAAACCGGGACGCGCTGGTGAAGACCGTGCCGCTGCCGGAGCCGCAAAGCCGGCAGACGGGCTATAAGGCGGAGGACCGGCAAAAGCTGGAACAGCTTATTCATGAGGGGACTAAAAATGATTAGCATCTTCAATAAAAAACCCGCATCGAGGCTGGCGGGCAGGGTGGCGCTGGTGACCGGCGCGTCGCGTGGCATCGGCGCTGCCGTGGCGAAGGCCTTTGCGCGGGAGGGGGCGCATGTGATTTTGCTGGCGCGCACCGTCGGCGGCCTCGAGGAAGTCGATGACGCGATACAGGCCGAGGGCGGCAAAGCGACGCTGCTGCCGATGGACCTGTCCAAGCCCGAACAAATCGCCGTCATCGGCCCGACTATCGCGGAGCGCTTCAAGCGCCTCGACATTCTGGTGGCGAATGCGGGGATTCTGGGGACCCTGAGCCCGGTGGCGATGTCGGACCCCAAAATCTGGGAGAGCGTGCTGAAGGTCAACGTGCTGGCCAACTATCACCTGATCCGCACGCTGGACCCGCTGCTGCGCGGCAGCGACGCGGGGCGGGCGATTTTTGTCACCTCCGGCGCCGCCCATATGCATATGCCGTTCTGGAGCGCCTATGCCGCGAGCAAGGCCGCCCTGGAAGCGATGGTCATGACGTATGCCGAAGAGGTGGCCTACAGCTCGCTCAAGGTCAATATCCTTAACCCCGGCATCGTGCGCACGGCGATGCGCGCCGAAGCCTTCCCCGGCGAAGACCCGCGGACGCTGCCGGAACCGGACAATCTCGTCGAAAGCTTCATCGAGCTGGCGTCGCCGCAATTCTCCAAGACCGGAAAGGTCGTCGCCGCCGCATGAACATCGCCAACCCTTACCTGAGCAACGCCAATCCCGAGCAGCTTCATAATATGAAGCTGCGGCGCTGGGCGTCGGTGGCCAGCCTGTCGGTGGCCTCGGTCCTGATTGTGGCGAAGCTCATCACCTACATGATGACGGATTCCGTGAGCATCATGACCTCGCTGATGGATTCGACCTTCGATGCCGTGGCCTCCGCCGTCACGATGCTGAGCATCCTTCATGCCGCGACCCCGGCCGACGAGGAGCACCGTTTCGGCCACGGCAAGCTCGAGGCGCTGTCGGCGCTGGGGCAGGCGCTGTTCATTTTCGGCTCCGCCGGATACCTGTTTTTTGAATCGGTGCACCGCTTCATCCAGCCGCAGAAAATCAGCGACGCCCATATCGGCATCGGCGTGATGATCCTGTCCATGCTGCTGACGGCGGGGCTGATTTTCTTCCAGCGCCATGTCATCAAGCGGACGAAATCGGTCGCCATCAGCGCCGACTACCTGCATTACAACGGCGACCTGCTGATGAATCTCGGCGTCCTTGCCGCCGTGTCGCTCAGCTACTACAGCAGCTGGCCTTACTTCGACCCCCTGTTCGCCGCCGCCATCTCCCTGACCCTTCTTTATAATGCGCGCCGGGTCGGCAAGGAGTCCTTCGATATCCTGATGGACAAGGAACTGTCGGAAGAAGACCGTGCCAAGATCGAGACGCTGGTGAGGAGCCATCCGGCGGTCCGCGCCATTCACGACCTGCGCACCCGTTACAGCGGGCAGCAGATTTTCATCGAATTCCACCTCGAGCTGGACGGCGAACTCAGCCTGCAGAAGGCGCATGACATCACCGAGGAGATCGAGCTGATCCTGTATAAAAGCTTCCCCAAGGCGGAAGTGCTGATCCATGAAGAGCCGGCCGGCATCCAGGATCACCGGCTGGACACAATCATTAAAGCGGTTTAGGCCCGATCTGCGCGCCGAGGCTGTTCATCAGCGCGGCAAAATCCGGGAAGCTGGTGGCGATCGTCTCCGCGTCGTCAATGGCGACGGGCTGCTGCGTGGCCATTCCTAAAACCAAAAAGCTCATCGCGATGCGGTGGTCGAGCTGCGTTTCGACCGTGCAGCCGCCTTGCGGCGCTTTGCCGCCGGAGCCGTGGACGGTCAGGCTGTCTTCGCCCATCTCGACCTTCACGCCGGCGGCGGTCAGGCCCTTGGCGATGGCGGCGAGGCGGTCGCTTTCCTTGACGCGGAGTTCGGCGAGATCCGTCATCACGGTCTTTCCTGCGGCGAAAGCGGCGGCGACAGCGAGGATGGGGAATTCGTCGATCATCGACGGCACCCGGCCTTTCGGCACTATCACTCCCTTTAATGGGCCGGACCTGACGCGGATATCCGCCGTTTCCTCGCCGCCGTTGCTGCGGCGGTTTTCAAAGGCGATGTCGGCGCCCATTTCCTGCAGCGTATCGTAAAGGCCGGTGCGGCGCGGATTGATGAGGACGTTGCGGACGGTGATGTCGGACTCTTTCGTGATGAGCGCGGCGACAACCAGAAAAGCGGCGGAGCTGGGGTCGGCCGGCACAATGATATTCCGCCCGGCCAGCTGCGGGCGGCCTTCCAGGGTGATGATGCAGGAACCGTCCTCCTGCATCTCGGACGCCACCTGCGCGCCCATGAAGGCCAGCATTTTCTCGGTATGGTCGCGGGTGGGCTGCGGCTCCACCACGATGGTTTTGCCATTGGCATGCAGCCCGGCGAGCAGGATCGCCGATTTCAGCTGCGCCGAGGCGACCGGCAGCCGGTAATGGATCGGCTGGAGGGCAGCTGAGCCGGTGACGCGGATCGGCAGCTTGTCGCCGGCCTCTGCTTCGAACTTTGCGCCCATTTGCGTCAGCGGCTTGACGACGCGCCCCATCGGGCGGCGGCTGAGGGATTCGTCGCCGGTAAAAACGGCCGCGACGGGATAACCCGCCACCAGCCCCATCAGCAGGCGCGCCGAGGTGCCGCTGTTGCCGAGATAAAGATTTTCTTTAGGGGTGCGGAGGGATTTTTCGCCGATGCCTTTGATGCGCCAGATTCCGCCCGGGTCTGTGGGCGGCGTGATGTCGGCCCCCATGGCGGTCAGCGCCGCCGCCGTCCGCAGCACGTCTTCGCCCTGTAGCAGGCCGGTGACGCTGGTCTCGCCGCCGGCAATGGCGCCGAACATCAGCGCGCGGTGGGAGATGGACTTGTCCCCCGGCACTTGCGCCACGCCTTTCAGGCCGCTGACTGGTTTCGAAACAAACGCTTTCATCCCGATGACAGTAAACAAAGGAACACCGCCGGCCAAGATGGATTATAACACATTGAAATATATAACTATTTTTACATTTAGCTGTATCGTTATGGGAAAATTAACCTGTTCCCGGCTAGAATGAATTTCAGTCAATTCTATATGTCCTAAACGTACAGAAGAAAGGTTCACCAGTATGGCCGCAGGATTTAATCCCAAAATGATCGAAGAATTCCAAAAAGGCATCCTGGCCCGCGATATAGAGCGCGTGCAGAAAGCCATCGACGCCGGGGTTCCGCCATCGACTTTTATCAACGGTCATCATCCTCTGGAACTGCTGCTCCACGTCGATTATGCCGCAGATAAAATGAATATGACCGCTGAGCAATTCCATCAGCGCGGGGCGGAGCTTGTCGATCTCCTGCTGGATCACGGCGTCAAGCTGGTCGAAGAGGAAAAATACGCCACGACGAATTGCCAGTATCTTGCCGACAGGTTTCTTATCAGCAAGCGCCTGGCGGATTTGTCCACCGTCCTTATTCACGCCATCAGCCAGAGCCTGGAGGAAAACGGATTCCCTTATGAACCAGACACAAACGGTTTTGTCGCCCATTATCTGGACTATGTAGGAGCTAAAAAGGGGGATGATCTGAAGTTCCATGTCACGAATGCCTTGAAGCAGCTGGAAAGCGCGCATGACACCGTGCGCCAGCGGCTCACCTTTCCGCAGGCGGAGGAGGAAAAATTCATCGTCAGGGAATTCCACGACCGGCTCGACTACTGGATGCACGCCTTCGAGCGCCCCAAATTGAGGAGTATTTTTGCCGAGCTGGAATTGGGGAATCCCGACAATCCGTGGGCGGCGGGGCCGGCGAAAACCGATGCGCGGCCGGAGACAAAGACAAAAACAAAAGCCGCGGACGGAGAGGGCATGAGCCAGTTCGTCAAGATCCTGCCCAAGAAGCAGCCGCAGCAGGTGCTGGCCGAAATGAACGAGCTGGTCGGCATGTCCGATGCCAAGGGGAATGCGCTGGCGCTGGTGCTGCGGGCGCAGTTCGACGCCGCCCGCGTTGCCACCGGGCTGCCGAACACGACCCAGGCCTTGCATACGGTGTTTGAGGGCAATCCCGGCACCGGCAAAACCACCATGGCGCGCAAACGGGCGGAGCTTCTGCATTCGCTGGGCCTGGTCGGCAACCGCTACGTCGAAATCAGCCGTGAAAACATGGTCGGCCAGTATATCGGCCATACCGAAAAGAACATGGTCGATCTCTTCAACAGCGCCGATGTCGTTTTCATCGACGAGGCCTATAACCTGGTCGGCGACAAGGACGACAAGAAGGATTTCGGCAACCAGGTGGTGAATGCCCTGATGACCGCGCTGGAAAACCGGCGCGACAGCCTGACGGTGTTTTTCGCCGGCTATCCGGAGGAGATGCGGAATTTCATCGCCAGCAATCCGGGGCTGCAATCCAGGATCACGCATTACCAGAGCCTGCAGGACTATTCGGGGGAAGAGCTGGGGCAGATCATGGACGACCTGCTGAAAAAAGCGGGGCTGAAGATGGAGCCTGAGGCCCGGGAATACGCTGTCGAGCAGCTGGTGTTCGCCAAGACCGCGATCGGCGCGCGCGACTTCGGCAACGCCCGGATCGTCCGCACGCTGGTGGAGCAGCTGCCCAATAAAATGGCCGAGCGCCTGTTCGGGCAGACTTCGGGAATCCTTGAGGTGGAAGCGCTGTCCACGGTGAAAAAGTCCGATGTCGAGGCGCTCAACCTTGCCGAAAAACTGGGCATTTCCGTCGAGCCGCCGCGCACCCTGATCGGGTATAAGATCAAGGGCCTCAACAGATAACTGAAGTTTTCATTTCGCCGCGGCGGAAAAGGGGCTATATTGACGGTATCGTCAACACCCACATTCCCGCCCCGAAAATCATGTCCCCGGAAACCGCCCTTTATACCGAGCTTGTCCTGTTGCTGCTGGCCATCGGCTGCGCCGGCGGATTTTTGTCCGGCTTGCTGGGCGTGGGCGGCGGCATCATTTTCGTGCCGGCGCTTTATTTTTGCTTCACTTCCGTCGGGCTGGATGCTGCCCATATCATGCATGTCGCCGTAGGCACGTCGCTGGCGGTGGTCTTTGCCACCGGCTCCGCCTCGGCCTACCACCATTATCAGCGCAAGTCGGTGGATATGGCGATTGTCCGGAGCTGGGGGCCTGCTATCGTCCTCGGCGTGGCGCTGGGATCGCTGTTCGCCTCGGCGGTGGACGGGCATGTGCTGAAGACGATCTTCGCCAGCCTGATGATCCTGACGGCGGTTTATATGGCGCTGTCGAAAGACAAGCCCGAGGCCGAACACGGCCGTAAGCTGCCGCCGGCCGCGCAGTACGTCTCTTGTTTCATCATCGGCCTGCTGTCGTCGATGATCGGCATCGGCGGCGCGATCATGAATATCCCGATGATGGCCTATAGCGGCGTGCCGATCCAGCGCGCCATTGGCACCGGCACGGCGCTCAGCATCGCGGTATCGTTGCCGGGGATGATCGGCTACATGATTTCCGGCTTTCCGCATATGGCCGACCTGCCGCCGCTGTCGCTGGGCTACGTCAACCTGATCGCGCTCGCCACCATCATCCCGATGTCGATTTTTCTGGCGCCGGTGGGGGTCAGGGTTTCGCATGGCCTGCCGAAGCCGGTGCTGCGGCGGATTTTCGCCGTGGTGCTGGCGCTGGTCAGCTTGCGCATGTTCATGACGCTGTGAGGCAAGCTATGCTGAAACCTGCGAAACTCCTGGCGTTCTGGCTTTTCGCCTGTGCGGCGGCGGTGTTCCTGATGGCGCTGGTCGGCGCGGTGACGCGGCTGACGGAATCCGGCCTGTCGATCGTGGAGTGGAAGCCGGTGACGGGCGCCCTGCCGCCCCTGAACGCGGAAGAGTGGAACAATGCCTTCGCCCTCTACAAAGCCAGCCCGCAATACAAGATGGTCAATCTCGGCATGGACCTGGAGGGGTTCAAGCAGATTTTTTTCTGGGAGTGGCTGCACCGCCTGTGGGGGCGGCTGATCGGGGTGATTTATTTCGCGCCGCTGGCCTATTTCTGGATGAAGAAGCAAATTCCCGCCGCGGCGAAAAAACCGCTGCTCGGCATCCTCGCGCTGGGATTTTTGCAGGGCGCGATGGGCTGGTTCATGGTCAAAAGCGGGCTGGTCGATCAGCCGGCGGTCAGCCATTACCGGCTGGCGGCGCATTTGGCGCTGGCCTTTGTCATTTTCTGTTCCCTGTTTTATATGGGGCTGTCTTTTAGCATGGCGCGCCCTCCGGCGGCGGCAAAGCTGGCGCCGTTGCGCCGGATGGTGAAAGTCACCTTCGCGCTGGCCGGCATCACCATGCTGTGGGGCGCTTTTGTCGCGGGCTTGCGGGCGGGTCTGATTTACAACGACGATTTTCCGCTGATGGGAAAATATCTGTGGCCGGGGGAAATCTTCGACCTGTCGCCGTGGTGGACAAACTTTTTTGAAAACCATGCGGCGGTGCAGTTCGTTCACCGCATGCTGGCGGTGCTGACTTTTGCGCAGATTCTTTTTGTCGTCTGGAAAAGCATTTCTTTCAAATGCCCGCCGCGCCTGGAAAAACTCTTCGCGGCTTTGCTGGCTGTGGCCGGCGTGCAGGTCGGGCTGGGCATCACGACGGTGATGACCCATGTGAATATCGTTGCGGCGACGCTGCATCAGGCCGGCGCGTGCACGCTGCTGGCGATCCTGACCACGCTGCTATATAACATACCCGGAAAGAAGAAATGACCACCATGCCCTTCGCCCAGTATTACCTGTTTGTCGTTCTTTCCCTGATTCCGGTGATCCGGATTTTCGAGCGCGCCGGGTTCCGGCCCTGGTGGGTCCTGCTGCTGGCGGCGCCGGATGTCGGGTTCATTTTATGCGCCGCCGCCTTGGCGCTGAAAAAATGGCCGCAGAGGAGGGCCTGACCATGCAATATCTCGGCCTGCCATTGTGGGGACAATATTTGTTGCAGGGGATCCTGCTGTTCATCTCCATCGCCTGCGCCGCCGTGGTGCTGACCCGCGCCGGCCGCAGCCCTTACTTCGCTCTCCTGATCGCGGTGCCCTATGTGCAGATTATCGCCTTGTGGTTGTTCGCTTTTTCCGTCTGGCCGAAGAGAAAAAAGAGCTAATCCTAAGGTTTTTTAATTGACATAATAACAAAATCCTGTTAAGGTGCTGGCTGTTTCATTTTTCAGGGAATCAGCCGCGATGAAAGGTTTAAAGCTCAGGCATAAATTCCAGCTCGCGGTGCTGGCGGGGCTGACCGCCCTGAGCGTCCTGATAAAATATGCGCCGCTGGACGTCTATGCCGTCAAGCTGTCTTGGGATGACACGAAAGAGCGCCAGGAGTTATACCTGAAAAATGAGTCGAACCGGGATTACTATCAGGCCTGGCTGTCAAGCCTGGATGACGCGAAAACCCTTTCCCTGCTCGACAAGACGAACCGGGTCAACGACCTCGTCAACAATACCGTGACTTATATGAGCGACAGCGTGAACTACGGACGGAAGAGCTATTTCGCCTCCGGCGTGGAGACGGTCTGCACCGGCAGGGGCGACTGCGAGGATTTCGCCATCGCCAAGCTCTATGCGCTGCAATATCTGGGTGTGCCGGAAAACAGGATGTGCGCCCTTACCGTCGCCACCAATCCGGCGTCAAAAGAAACAAACCATGCCATTATGGTGGTCGATACCTCCGCCGCCAACACCTGGGACGGCTGCCTGGTCCTGGATGACGCCGAGGGGGTCACGAACTCCCTGAGAACTTTAGGCCAAACGGGCTACAAGCCTTTTGTCGCCTTCAATTTCGACGGGGTGCGGCGATGGAACGCCAAGACCCCCAAATCGCCTTCGACTTAAGCCGCTTTTTTCATCGCCACGTTCAGGTTTGAGATCAGCTTGTCCATGAACTGCTCGGTGGTCAGCCAGGGCTGTTTTTCGCCGACCAGCGCGGCGAGGTCCTTGGTCATGTCGCCGGACTCCACGGTGGCGACGCAGACCTGCTCCAGGGTTTCGGCGAAGCGCACCACTTCCGGCGTGTTGTCGAACTGGCCGCGGTATTTCAGGCCCTGCGTCCAGGCGAAGATCGAGGCGATCGGGTTGGTGGAGGTCGGCTTGCCCTGCTGGTGCAGGCGGTAGTGGCGGGTGACGGTGCCGTGCGCCGCCTCGGTTTCGACGCATTTGCCGTCGGGGGTCAGCAGCACCGAGGTCATCAGGCCGAGTGAGCCGAAGCCCTGTGCGATGCTGTCCGACTGCACGTCGCCGTCGTAGTTCTTGCACGCCCACAGGAAGCCGCCGGTCCACTTCATCGCCGCCGCCACCATGTCGTCGATCAGGCGGTGCTCGTAGGTGAGGCCGGCCTTGGCGTACTTGTCCTTGAACTCCCGGTCGAAGATGTCCTGGAAGATGTCCTTGAACCGGCCGTCGTAGGCCTTGAGGATGGTGTTCTTGGTCGAGAGGTAGACCGGGTATTTGCGCTGCAGCCCGTAGGTGAGGCAGGAACGGGCGAAACCGGTGATGGATTCGTCGGTGTTGTACATGCCCATGGCGACGCCGCCGCCGTCGAAGTTGAAGATCTCCCAGCTTCTTTCCTCGCTGCCGTCGTCGGGCGCGAAGGTCATGGTCAGGCGGCCCTTGCCGGGGATCTTGATGTCGGTTGCCTTGTACTGGTCGCCGAAGGCGTGGCGGCCGATGACGATCGGCTTGGTCCAGCCGTGCACCAGGCGCGGGATGTTGCGGCAGATGATCGGTTCGCGGAACACGGTGCCGTTGAGGATGTTGCGGATGGTGCCGTTCGGCGACTTCCACTTTTTTTTCAGCTTGAATTCCTCGACCCGCGCCTCGTCGGGGGTGATGGTGGCGCACTTGATGCCGACCCCGTACTGCTTGATGGCGTTGGCGGCGTCGACCGTTATCTTGTCGCCAGTCTAGTCGCGGCTTTCGATGCCGAGGTCGAAGGACTTCAGCTCCACGTCGAGGTAAGGCAGGATCATCTTGTCGATGATCAAGTGCCAGATGATGCGGGTCATCTCGTCGCCGT
>JAIOQI010000034.1 GCA_021413445.1 Alphaproteobacteria bacterium
ATCTTCCACTGCGGATCATGATCGGGATCAACCGGGATGGTCGTCTGGCCGTAAATGAATGTGCTCGGCTGGGTATCGGCATTGACGTATTTTTCATCCGCAGGAGTGGAAGCCGGGCAATCGTTTCTTCCTGAATTGCCATCCGGATCGCAGAACAAAGTCTTGTAGTCTTCATAACGCACTGCCTCGGATTCGGTCGCGCTGGTGGCCCCCTTGCTGCCCTTTTTATTGAGGCCGCGGCGCAGGCTCTTTTTTTCCACGGCCCCGCGCCACCCCTTGGATATCGAAACCACCTTCCCGATGCCGCCCACCACCGTCGCCGGGGCGCAACCCTTTTCGCTGGGGCTGGCGGTCTGCTTGGCCTCCAGCGTGCTCTTCTGCAGCTCCTGCTTGGTTTCCTCCACATTTTGGGAATCGATCACGGTTTGCGTCACCTGGGACTGGTTGGCGGTGGAGACGTTGAGCTGGTTGGCCTGGTCTTTAAACGAGCCGGATAAATTTTCAAACCACATCGTCTTCCACCAGGAGATGATGTCCTTTTCCGTCACGTTCAGCCGCTTCAGCATGGCCTTGATCATGTCCTTGTTCAGGTCGTGCAATTCCTTTTCCAACTCGTCGGCGGAGTCTTTTAATGCGTCTTCCAGACCGTCGATAAGGTATTTTTTAATTTTATTGGCTGTACCGGATGAGTCGCACAGCCATGACGGTATGACGGGGGTCGATCCGGGACAGCCTGGGGCGCCGACAGGAAAAAGAACCGCTGTCGGAGTGGCCACCACCGGCGTCGCCTGGGCGCCGGATGGCTGGATAACGGATGTCGCCGCATTATAACCGAAAACAAACGCAACCAGGAAAATAGCGGCCGGAAGCTTTCCCGCCAGCAGGCGGCGGAAACTGAAAAGACTTTCTACTCTTTGCACAAGTTTTTTCATTGTTTCATCGTCGCCCCCCCAACCGCAGACCCCAGATGCTTGGCCTTCCTGACCTCCGCGCCGGCCTGCGCCGCCAGCAGCAGGGAATAACGGTCCATCAGGTCCAGCTGATCGCTCATCTGCATCAGCTGGAAGGCCTGCTGGATCACCATTTCCCGCTGGTTGTTCTCCGGCTCATCGACCTGGCCGGCGGCGTTTTTCGAACTGCGGAACCTTTCGCTCATCATCACCTGCATGACTTCATTCGGGCTGGGATTGTCGGAAATCATCTCGGGGGCGATGCCTGCGTCTTCCCGCAGCGGCGCGACAAACTCCTTCATGGCGCTGCCGGGCGCACGGCGGGAAACGATGTGGTAAAGACTGTCGTAAATCACCTGGCGCTTGGCTTTGTAAGCTTCTCCTGCCAGTATTGCCGCCTCCCCGGGCGCGCTTTCCACCGCGCCGGGCGGCACCGCGCTCTTGATGAACGGCTCGGCGATATTGACGATCAGGTCATCCACCGTCTGCTTGACGTCAGGGACCTTAAGATCAATAGTCTCTTTCCCAAAAATCGTCCCGGCGACATCGATGTCCTCGCCGGCGAAGGTCTGGTCGGAGGTGCAGCCGGAGGCGCCGTTGTTATAATCCTTTTCGCAGTAGCGGGTGGTGTAGTTATCCCAGCGGGCTTTCATGTCCGCCGCCGGGCTGACGCTGTTCGGATCTTCGGTGGAATTGCCGGAGCGCCCCACCTGCGCCGCCGGCGCCGCGGCGTTATAAGCGCGGCGAATGGTGCTCGCACGGGTCATCCCGCCCGTCACGGTGGCCGTGACGCAGCCGCCTTCGCCGACGCTCTGCTCGAAAAGGCTCTTGATCTGCTGCAGCTGATTCTCGCGGAGGGCGCGGACCAGGTTGGCGGCCTCAAAAAAAACGGAGATGTCGTACGATTGGGAGGCGTTGATGGCGGTCAGCTGGCTACTCTGGTCCTGCATGGCCCGCGACAGGTTCTTGGTCCAGAGAGTTTCGATCCCGTCGGTGATGTTTTTCTTGGTATCGTTGATCTTCTTCAGGATCGTCTTCGAGAAATCCGCCGAAGAAACCGTGAATTGGGCCGTAATCACCGGTATGGTTGCTGCTATCGAGGCAACAATTGAAGCTCCGGTTCCTGAAATCCCTCCCATAAAAGTGCCTCCGACTATTGTGCCGGCAATACAGGGGGCGTTACAGGCCGCAGACGGAGTGACGACAAGGGGGGTTTGCGTCGCCTTGCTGACGCTCCAATATCCCGCGTTGAGGAATGCGGCAAACAAAAGAATCAGCAGGAGCTTTTTAAGTGTGCTTTGTTTACGCATGAACCACGAACACCCCGCCAAAAACGCAGTCCCTCATGACAAAGCGGCTGCGCGTCAATCTTCAGCTATAATCCCTTAATTGTATCATATTTTAGATAAATATGAATTTATCTAAATAATATTTAATTATATCATATAGTTAGGGTTAATGACTAGTAAGTATTAACCACTAAAATCTTGGAGCCGTCCAGCACCTGGTGCAACTGCCCGTATGGCTGCGGCCGGATGTCGGCAAAACCGCCCAGTAATTCACCGACCGCCTCGTCGAAGCTTCCGCTGTAGGCGATATTGCTGTTCAGGCGATAGTCATAATCTGTTGACCAGTAAAGTTCCACGCCCGCCGTCTTGGACCAGTCGCTCAAGACGTCCTTGAGCGTCTTGTCTTTCGGCGCCAACCAGACGGGCTTGGGCGGCGCTTTCTCCGCCACAACTGCGGCGGCGGATTTTACTGCTGCCGCCAGCGGCACGGCGGCAGGGGGCGGAGCTACCTCCATCGCGGGCGGCATCTCGGCCGGTTTGGCGCGGCGGCTGCTGATTTTCGTTTCCGCAACTTTTTCTTCCGTCACTTTATCCGTCGCAACAGACTCTTCCGCAGCCTTTACCGGAAGGGCTTCTTTATTCTGTTCCCCTTTTTTGAAACCGAACCTGTCCCTGAAGCGCTCCAGCCAGCTGCGCCGGTCGGCATCAGGGCCGCTGCGCCCGGCAATTGAATTGCGCCGGCTGACGATGGAATCGACAGGCGCTGCCGCCGTCTTTTCTTTCCCTTCTGTTTTCTCGACACTAACGGGTTGGCCGGCAACGGGGGTGGCTGCGGCAATCGGCTTGGTCAGGGACAAAGGCGGCAGCATTTTCTCTTCCGCAACAGGGATTGCCTGGGTCTTGCCCGCAAGCCGGTCGATGGTAATGACCTTATCTTCAAGGCGGAAGTTCAGCTGCTGCGCTGCCAGCATGTCATTCAGCACCTGTTTCCAGGGTTTGCCGCCTTCCCACGACACGGCAATGTTTTTATCGATCCCCGGGGAAAAAGAAAGATCGTAACCGGAGGGAACAACCTGCTGCAGGGCAATCGCCAGAGGCATTCCCGAGCCGAAACCGGAAACAATCCCGCCGTCGGCTGTCGGAACGGAAACGGGCGACAATGCCGTGGGGGCGTCCGGCTGCCACTGGATGTCGCCCTGCGGCGCGCCCAGCGCGACGGATTCAACAGGCGCCGCCTTTTGTGCGGGCCCGGGGCCGTTATCCCACTGAATGTCTTTCTGCGCCGCTATTTCTTTCTGCTGCGCCGCCTTGGCTTTCTCGGCCTTGGCTTTTTCAGCCTTGGCCTCTTCATGCTTTTTGAATCTGCCCTTGAAGCGCTCCAGCCAGGTGCTGTGGCCGGCCACGGCGAAATCGCGGCGCGTGGAAATGGAAGCGCGGCGGCTGTTGCGCCGCGTCACGATGGGTTCCATTTTCTCCGTCTCATCAAAAAAACCTTCATCTGAAACCGCCGCCTCAACGTCGGCTGCCGGCGCTGACGCCAGCTGTTGTTCTATAGCGGCAAGAGTGACGGCCGGCGCTGCGGGTTTCTTGGCGGCGGTGAGATGGTCGATAACAATGACGCTATTTTGAATGTTAAAATCCAGTTGCTGGGGCGACAGCATGTCAGCCAGCACCTGCTTCCAGGGCTTTCCTCCCGCCCATGACACCGGCGCGCCGGGATTGACGCCCGCGGCGAATGAAAACTGGTAACCAGCCGGGGCCACCTGCTGCAAGGCGATTGCCAGGGGCAATCCCGACCCGAATCCCGGAAGGACATCTCCCTCGGCAGCAGCCGCCGCCGGCGGTATCACCGTTGCCGGGGCGGGCTTGGAGGTTTCGGCCGCCGGGGCCTGCGGCGCTGCGGCCGGCAAGGGCGCATAACTCTTCATTTCAAAACCGGCAAAGACCGGCGACGGCTCCGCCAGCATTGCCGCTGCACCGGTCATTAAAAGCACGGGCAGCAGAGCCGCGGCCGCGCCGTTTTTTATTTTCATTCTTGCCATCGTCTTCATCCTAAATTTTCAATTCAAAAAGAAACAAACCAACCCCCCAAGTTATAAGCCGGCGGGCCTGATGAAATCAACCGGAACCGGTATCCAGCATCTTGCGGCGGCGGGTATAAACCCACGCCGGACGGTATTTGCCCACCAGCCACAACCGGAACGCCCTGAGGGCCGCCATGAAAGAAAGCCCCTTACGCTCCAAAATCCAAAAAATAATAAGGACGAGGATCAACAGACCCACCGTCCAGAAACGGGCGTGCACCAGAACCAGGACGACGAAAAACCCCGCACGGGCGTCGAACTGGAAAAAACGCACCGGCTTCATCGTATTGCGCCAATGCCATGATGGGTCCCCCTCAGCCGCCATTTACTTCCATTCCCCTTTAATGCTTGCCTGCCGTTTCATCCTGCTCCTGCATTTCCTTACGCTCCTGGGCCGCTTTGGTGCCCTGCGCATACACCAGGTAATAGCGGTTTTCGATCAATCCCGCGTCCAGCGCCTCTTTGGCCGCCTGCTCCATGGTCTTGCCGTATTTCGGCACCATTTGCATGAGTTCCGCCGCCCACTTGTCAAAAGAAAGGCTCAGCATATATTCGCGGATTTCTTCCGTAAACGGCATATATTCACGTAGCGCCTGCCGGCCGCCGCCGATTTTTGGCACCAGGGTCTGCGTCACGATCAGCCGCACCGTTTCCATAAGCGCAAAGGCGCGTTCCGTCCGCTCCGAGGGCTCGAAGGTCGAGACCATCCGGCGAATCGTCGCCGCCACCCCCGTCGTGTGCACCGTCGCGAAAACCAGGTGGCCGGTTTGGCCGGCTTCGATGGCGGCGGAAATGGTTTCGCGGTCGCGGGCCTCCCCGACCAGGATGATTTCCGGCTTGCGGCGCAGCGCATTACGCACGCCGGCGGCAAAGGTCGGCAAATGCCGGGGAATTTCCGACTGCGCCACCAGGCTGCGATTGCTGGTGATGGTGTCGTAAGTGAACTCGATCGGCGCTTCATAGGTCAGCATCTTGCCGCAGCCGTGCGGGCTCTCGATCAGCATCCGGTTGCCGGCCGCCAGCAGGGTCGATTTCCCCGATCCCGTCGGCCCCGTCACCAGCACCAGCCCGTTGCGCGGCCGCCAGTGCTTGATGATCTCCTGATCGACTTTCAACTGCTTCATCGTCGGCGGCGCGGACGGCAGGGCGCGCATGGTGATCTGCACGCCGTCGCGGCCGTCGGCCAGAATCGCCGTCATGTTCACGCGAAAACGGGTGCGGGTGAAACGGTCGGTCATGATTTCGTAGGACAAATCGATATCCGCCCCGCCCGACAATATCGCCAGCGCCTCCGCACCGTAAAGCCGGCTCACCACCGCCGCCATGTCGGCGCCGTCGATGGAGCGGTAAGTGGAGGGGTAAAGCGTGCCGTAAATTTCGCTATAGACCGCGCGGTTGGTCTGGAAGGTGACGTCGGAAGCGCCGCGCTTGACGCACCACAGCAAAAAAGGGTCGATATGATGCTCCAGAAAACGGTCGGGCTCCCCCGGCCAGGTTTCCTTCAGATCATCAATGCCTTTTTTGAGAAGGCTTACCGGTCTGCCGGCTTCCATAGCTCTGCCTTTGTCAGAAATTGAGACGGCCCTGTAATCCTGAGGGCGCTGTCACCCACGCGCATCTTATTGCTGCCGCCCGTCACGCCGCGGTCCTCGTGGGTGGCGAAAGGCGCCGAAATCATGCCCTGCGCCAGCAACACCTTATAACGCACCATGCCGTCATAATCCGCGACGATGCGATTGACGCTCTCTTCGAATATCTGGTCCGCCTGCTCGATGCCGGCCTGCCACCCTTCGGCCACCCAGGCATCCCAGTTCATCTGCTCTTCCAGGTTTTTCGGCCACAGGATGCGCGGCGGCGGCGGCACCTCCGACCACGACTGCACCAGGTAATGCCGCCAGTCGCGCGGCGCCGAAACAATCTTGGCCCGCTTGTTGATGGCGAAAACTTCATCGGCCACGGCAGCTTCGTCGCCGCTCTCGGTAATCACCAGCGCATCCGAGGACTCTTTCACGATCGGCGGCTCGATCAGCATGCCCGAGGGCGCCTTAATCAGCAAAGCGCGGAAATTAAACACCTTGTCGAGCGCCGGATCAAACCCCTTGACGCGCTCCATGATCTGATAGTTGCGCTTGGCGAGGCCGCCGCGCGCGCCGTAGGAAAGCGCCGCCTCCTTCTGGGCCTCTTTGCGCATATCGAGGGAAATCCCCTTGCTGAGCGCATCATCGGCAACCAGGTTTTTCGATTTGCCGAAAGTTTCGTTGACGCGCTGCAGCGCTTCGATTTCAAGGGGCGGCGGCACGGCGGCGTTAACCG